>NZ_JAAXKZ010000160.1 GCF_012911875.1 Pseudonocardia bannensis
GGCCGGGGGCTGCTTCGCGGCGCTGATCCCGGCGTCACTGGTCTACGTCGGGGACACCTGGCCGGCGCACGTCCGTCAGCGTCCGCTGTCCGACGTGCTCGCCGCGTCCGCGCTCGGCACGGCGGCGGCGACCGCGGGCGCGGGCCTGCTCGCCGACCTGGTGAGCTGGCGCGCGGTCTTCGGGATGACCGCGGTGGCGGGCGGTGCGCTGTGGTCCGCCCTCGCGCGGCTCCCGGAACCGGAGCTGGAGCCGGTGTCGGGCAACCCGCTGCGTCCCCTCGGCCGGGTGCTGAGGGTCCGCTGGGCGTGGGTGGTGCTGCTGCTCGCGTTCGTCGAGGGTGTCGTGGTGCTCGGGGCACTCACCTATCTGGCGCCCGCGCTGCAGTCGCTGGGCTCGTCGGCGGCCGTCGCGGGCCTGGTGTCCGGCGGGTTCGGGGTGGGCGCACTCCTGTTCTCGCGGGTGGTGCGGCTACTGGTCGGCCGGGTGCCACCGGCCGGGCTGGCCGGGATCGGCGGCGGGTTCCTGGCCGCGGCCTGGGCGGCGCCGGCGATCACGGTGACCGTGCCGACCGTGCTGATCGCCGGGCTGCTGCTCGGTGGGTCCTGGGCGTTCCTGCACTCGACGCTGCAGAGCTGGGCCACCGACGTCGTCCCCCAGGCGCGGGCGGCCGCGGTCGCGCTGTTCGCCACGGTGCTGTTCCTCGGCAGCTCCGCCGGTACCGCGATCGCCGCGCCGGCGGCCGACGACGGGGCGTTCGGGCTGCTGTTCCGGACGGCGTTCATGGTCGCCGTCCCGCTCGCGGTGGTGGCCGTGCTGGCCCGGGCCCGCTACGACCGCCGACGGCCGCGGACCGCCATGGAGCCCGCCGACGGATCACGCCACCGGCCTGAGGTCCCATCCGTCGGCGTCACCGTGCAGAGTGTGCACATGGTTGATCACGGTTCGGGCAGGGTGGCACTGGTGACCGGCGGATCCCGCGGGATCGGCGCGGAGATCGCCCGGCGGCTGGCGGGCGAAGGGTTCGCGCTGACGGTGGCGGCGCGTCAGGAGGCCGGAGTCACGGCCGTCGTCGAGCAACTGCGCGCCGAGTTCGGCGTCGAGGTGCTCGGGGTGGTGGCGAACATGGCCAAGGATGAGGACGTCGCGCGGCTCGCCGCCGCGCACGAGGAGCGCTTCGGGCGGCTCGACCTGCTCGTGCTCGGCGCCGGCATGGGCATCGACGAACCGGTCGCCGCGGTCCGCCCCAAGGCCTACGACCTGCAGCTCGCGGTGAACCTGCGCGCGCCGGTCCTGCTCGTCTCGCAACTGCTGCCGCTGCTGCGCTCCACCGCGAAGGCGAACCCGGCGGCGGGCGCCCGGGTGGTCGCCCTCGCATCGATCACCGGGGTGGCGGGCGAGGCGGGGCTGGCGGTCTACGGCGCGAGCAAGGCCGCGCTGATCTCGTTCTGCGAGACGCTGTCGCTGGAGGAGTCGGCCGGCGGGGTCAGCGCGACCGCCGTGGCGCCGGGCTATGTCGACACCGACATGACCGAGCACCTGCGCGACCGGCTCGACCGGAGCGCGATGCTCACGGTCGACGACGTCGCCGAGCTCGTGCTGAGCCTGACCCGGCTGTCGGCGGCCGCTGTCGTGCCCACGATGGTGGTGACGCGCGCGGGGCCGCAGATGTGGCGGGCGTGAGCCGCGGCGCCGGGGGGACCGCTACTCCCGCGGCTCCCGGGGCTGCAGCATCGCGAGCAGGTCCGGGGTGTGCGGGTCGTCGGCCGTGCGCTCCAGGTAGCGCTCCCCCGAACCGGGGCAGCGCTGGGCCGTGACGACGGTGCCGCGGGCCCGGTACCGGTTGTGGTCGTGCAGCACGCCGTCGGGCGTGACGTGCTTGAGCAGGCCACAGCGGCCGCACGTGCCGTAGTGCGGGTGACTGCGGGCCGGGGTCCGGACGTCACGTACAAGCTCGTTCACGCAGATTGCCTCGTCTCGACCCGATGCGGTGATGCTGCACCGGATTCGGTGGGGGACGGCGTCGGTGCCGCGTGGCGGGAAACGGTAGCCGCTCACGGGATGCAGCCGTATCGCCCCGGAGGGTGACTGCCGGATCGGGTGTTCTCCGATGGGGCGGGGCGCGCCGGATGCGACGATGGGGGACCGCGACCCCGCGGCCGGAGCGCCCGCCCGGACGGCTCAGAGCACCGGGATCCGCCGATCGCGGTTGTGCAGGGCGATGTCGGTGAACGTGGCTCGTCCGACGCCGTGGCCGAAATGGCTGACCGCGATCAGCCAGACTCCGACGATGCGGTCCGGTGGGTCGCCCATGAACCGGCGGTGGTCGTCGAAGACGTTGCGCGACTCGCGGTGGAGCCGCCCCAGTCCGGCCGTGCCGGTGCGGACCGGCACGTGCGTCTCGCGCTCCCGCCAGCGGCGGACCGGGCAGTCGAAGGTGTCCTCGACGGGGCGCAGGGCGCTGCTCCAGAACCACGTGAGGTCGCGACCGGAATCGAACTCCACGGCGATGCTCAGGTAGTCGTGGGTCCAGACGGTGTTCTCGGCCGCGCTGCCGGGTAACGCGTCGACCCGCCAGGTCCACTCGATGGTCGTGTCCGGGTCCAGCGCGAGGTCGACGTCGGTGCGGATGATGCCGGCGTCGTCGTCGCACACCACGTCGATGGCCGGGCGGCCGTCGAGGCGGGCGTGCCGGTAGATGTCCCCCGGCCCGATGTCGCGCAGGTACCCCCAACCGGCCGGGGGCACGACCGGGTCGCTCAGCCGGGCGGCCTCGGCGGCGGCGAGTCCCGGGTCGGCGACGTCCGCGCCCAGCACGGCCAGGCCGTCCACCGGGTCGGTGCCCGCGGGCCAGCGCAGCACCGTGACCTCCAGGGCTCCGGAGGCCCGGCGGTACGGGCCGTCGCCGGTGGCGAGTGTGCCGTATCGGTCGGCCCACGCTCCGATGTAGACGCACAACTCGAGGACGCCGTCGTGGTCGATCACGACGGTGGTGGTGTCCTGGGTGCAGCCGAACGTCGTTCCACCGGGCACCCGGCCCCACAGGTGGTACTTCGGGCCGGCGCCGACGTCGTGGGAGTCCGACCAGTTGATGAAGCCGGCGCCGAGGAGGGTGACCCGCTCCCCGCGGCGCACCGACAACCCGGTCGAGGTCCACGGGGGACGGTCGCCGGGGAGCACGAGGTGCGCCGCTTCGGGTGCCGTCGTCAGCCGGGTCATCGGCTCACCCTGACAGACCGGACGTGATCGTGGGGCGAAAGCGCATGTTCATCGGGCCGGCGTGACCGGGTGCCCCGCCGGCCGGCCCCACGATCCTGCGGAATCTCGGCCGAACCGGTTCACGACCGGCGTGCGAATGCTCACCGGCGAACACCGGTCCGGCCTCGTGATCTGCGTGCCGGAACGGCCACGATCCGCCCGGCCCCGCGCCGGAAAGCGGCGATAGGCCGCCGAGTGTCAGTGGTTCTTGTGGTAGGCCTCGAGAACATTCGTCGGGATGCGGCCGCGCTCGGAGATCTTCATCCCCTGCTGCTGGGCCCATTCCCGAATGGCCTGGTTCTGCTCACGGTCCGCAACGGGGCGGGCCGGGGCCGGGGACGAGCCTCCGCCCCGCCGGCCGCCGGTGCGGCGAGCTGCGGAAATGAACGGGGCGAGCGCGTCGCGCAACTTGCTGACATTCGCGGCCGACAGGTCGATCTCGTACGATCTGCCGTCGACGGAAAACTCGATCTGCTCGTCGGCTTCGGTGCCGTCCAGGTCGTCGACCAGCGTGACCGTCGTCTGCTTCGCCACGTGCGCTGCCTTTCAGAGTTTTCGGGTACACCACAGGGCCCCGGGTGAACCGGGACCGGGCATGCTGTTGGAGTCCTGTGAGTCGGAATTCCTGGAGTGACAATAATGGAGGCCGTGGGGGAATGTCGATTCGGCCCCTGGTCCATGTGCAGGAGTCGGCTGCCAATCACTCTTTCGGACGCAACCGGACGGACAGGTAATCCCCGGAAAGGGAGCCAGGTCACTCTCCGAAAGGTCTCAGGCGACCGGAGACCACCAGTCTCGCATCGGCGGTGGCGCCGCGACGTCGATTCGTTCGCCGGGGCGGGGGACCGCGAGCGGGATATCGAGGCTTTCGGTTGCGGCACGCAGCCGTTCCACCGGCTCCGACCACGGGTGGAACCCGAGATTGAACGTGGCCCAGTGGACCGGGAGGAGCAGGCCACCACCCAGATCACGGTGCGCGCGCACGGATTCCTCGGGTGTCATGTGAACGTCCGGCCACCGCTCGCTGTACGCGCCGATCGGCAGGACCGTGAGGTCGAACGGGCCGAACCTGTTGTTGATCCGGGCGAACGCCGCCGTGTAGCCGGTGTCGCCGCCGAAGAACACCCGCCGGCCGGCTGCCCCGGCGATCACCCAGGACGACCACAGCGTGGTGTTGCGGCGCAGCGAGCGCCCGGAGAAGTGGCGGGCCTCCGTGCAGGTGAGGGTGAGACCGCCGACGGTCGCCGACTCGTTCCAGTCGAGCTCGACGACCCGGTCCCCGGGTACGCCCCAGCGGCGCAGGTGGGCACCGATACCCAGCGGCACCACGAACGGCGCCGAGCCGGTCCGCAGCAGCGCCCGGACCGTCGGCAGGTCGAGGTGGTCGTAGTGGTCGTGGGAGATCACGACGGCGTCGACCGGGGGTAACGCGTCCAGGGGAGCCGGCACCGGATGCAGCCGGCGCGGACCGACGAGCCGCGACGGGGAGACGCGGTCGCTCCACACCGGGTCGGCCAGCACGCGGCGGCCGTCGATCTCGATCAGCACCGTGGAGTGGCCGTACCAGGTCGCCGCGAGCGTCCCGGCGGTACCGGGCACGTCCACCGGGGCCAGCGGCACCGGGCGCGTGGGGCGCCCGGTCCGGCCGCGGCGGATCAGCGCGCGCACCACCGGCCCGGCGCTGCGCGCGTTCAGCAGGGCGCTCGGCTCGGTGTTGCGGAAGACCCCGTCGGTGACGTGCGCGCGCCCGGCCGCGGCGGCCGTGCCGGCCGCCAGCTCGGCGCGCGACGCCCCCATCGAGGTCGGCACGCCGTGGGCGGCGCGCAGGACGGTGGCGGCGGCCATGAGGGTGCCACTGAACAGCAGGGGGCGGGTCGGGGCGAACCTGCGGACCGTCACCCTCACAGCCTACGAAGCCGGGTCGGGTCAGGACCGGGCGGCGAGCGTGGCCAGCGGGGCGGCGAGCGCACGCCACTGCGACTCGGGGACCTCCCGGCGATGCGCGCCCAGCGCCTGCACCGCGACGTGGTCGGCGCCCGCGTCCAGGTGGGCCCGCACGCGGTCGAGCACCCGGTCGGCGTCGCCCCAGGCGACCAGCGCGTCGACGAGGGCGTCGCTGCCGCCGTCGCGCAGATCCTCCTCGGTGAAGCCGAGCTCGCGGATGCTGTTCACGTAGTTCGGCTGGTTGAGGTAGACCGAGGTGTAGACGCGGCCGATCTCGCGTGCCCGTGCCGGATCGGTCTCCAGGACGACGGCCTGTTCCGGGCACAGCAACGGCCCGGCCCCCAGGATCTCCCGCGCACGGGCGGTGTGTTCGGGGGTGACGAAGTACGGGTGCGCCCCCTCGGTCCGCTCCGCGGCGAGCCGCAACATCCGGGGGCGGAGCGCGGCGAGCGCGTACCGCACCGGTGTCGTCGGCCGGTGGGCGGTGTACGGGGCGGCCTCGATCCCGTCGAGGTACTCGCGCATCGCGGTCAGCGGCTTGGCGTAGGTGTGCCCCCGCAGGTCGCCGACGAGATTCTGGTGACTCACCCCGAGCCCGATCAGCACCCGCTCCGGGAAGGCTTCGGTGAGCGCCTTCGCCGCGGACGACGTGGCGACGGCGTCACGGGCCCAGATGTTGGCGATCCCGGTCGCCCCGATGAGGCGCCGCGTCGCCGACAGCAGCAGTGCGAGGTGGACGAACGGGTCCCGGCCGGCGACCTCGGGGATCCACAGTGCTCCGTAACCGAGTTCCTCCAGCTCGGCGGCCAGTTCCCGGGCGCGGGCGGCGGGCACGGCGTCGAGTGCACCGGTCCACAGACCGATGCGTGGGAGGAGCAGGCTCTGGTTCTCGGTCACGCCCAGAACCTACGTTGATCTCATGGTGGTGCACACGGAACGCCGCGGGCGGGTCCTGTTGATCCGGATGGAACGGCCGGCGAAGCGCAACGCGGTCGACGCGGAGATGACCCGCGGTCTCGACGCGGCGCTCAATGAACTCGACGACGACCCCGAGCTGTGGGCCGGGGTGCTGGCCGGGACGGCGGATGCGTTCTGCGCCGGGACCGACCTGGCGTCGGGCGCGGGGGAGCCGACCCCCCGCGGCGGCAACTACGGGGTGGTACGCCGGGACCGGTCGACGCCGCTGATCGCGGCCGTCGAGGGGGTCGCCTACGGCGGCGGGTTCGAGATCGTGCTGTCCTGCGACCTGGTCGTCGCCTCCCGGACCGCGCGGTTCGCGTTGCCCGAGGTGGCCCGCGGGCTGATCGCCAACTGCGGCGCCCTGTTCCGGACCCACCGGCCGCTGCCGCTCAACATCGCCCGGGAGATGCTGCTGACCGGAGAGCCGCTGGGGGCGGAACGGGCCTGGTCGCTGGGCCTGGTGAACGAGCTGACCGAACCGGGGCGGGCCGAGCAGGCGGCGTTGGCGCTGGCCGAGCGGGTGTGCGCCAACGCGCCGGTCGCGGTCGGCGCGACGCTGCGGGCGCTGGAGGAGGTCGTCGCCGAGCCGGACGAGCGCGGCTGGGCCGCGACGGCGCGGGCCACCGAGACGATCATGGCGTCGGCGGACCGGGAGGAGGGTGTGGCGGCGTTCCTGGACAAGCGGCCGCCGCGCTGGACGGGCCGCTGACCGCCGCGATCGCCCGCGTCACCGCTCACGCGACGCTGAACTCGCGCACCATGCCGAGTGTGAAGTGCGGCGGCCCGGTCCCGGGGGTGTCGGCGCTGGTCGTGCCCTGGGGGACCGAGCACACCGCGCCGTAGCGGCCCGGGGTCAACGGGACGAAGAGCGTGTCGGTCCGACCCGGCTCGGCGAACGTCGTCGCGACCTCGGTGAGCATCCCCGTCGCCTGCTGCTCGGGCAGGTTCAGGATCTCCGCGAGGGGCTGCGTCACCCCCTCCTTGAGCTGGAGGACGGCCACCTCGTGCAGTTCCCGGCCCTGGTTGGTCAGCGTGATCGCGATCGTCCCGGCCTTGATGCTGGCCGGCAGGCCCTGGAAGTCGTACTCGGTCGCCGTGACGTCGATCTTCTCGTAGCCGCACTCCTGGAGCATGTACGTGTCGATGTTCTGCTCGGCGGTGTCGAGTTCGGGCGACTGCAGGGTCGCGGCGTCCCCGGTGGCCGCGGCCTGGCGGTACAGCCGGGCCACCGTCCCGACGTCGGCCTTCACCGCCTCCGGGGCCTGCTGCTCGACCGCCGCCAGGGACGCCTCCAGCTCCGTCGCGAACTTCTTGACGGCAGCCTGGACCTGCTCCGGGGTGGCCGTTGCCTCGTCGACGTCCGGACCCGCGCTCGCGGCGTCGTCGAACTCCACTGCCGCGGAGCAGAACGCCGCCGTCCCGCTCGACGGGGCCGGGGTACCGGCGCCGCCGGAGGTGTCACCCCCGCCGCATCCGGCGAGGGCCAGCACCACGATGGCGGCGGCGCCACGGGCGCGGAAGTGCCCGGTGACGCGCTGATGTCTGCTCGTCATCTTCTGCCCCCCCGGTCCGGCGGGTGCACCCACCATGTGCGAGTACCACTCGGCGCCCGCGCGAAATCGTCGCCAGCGGTCGCTCCTCAGAGTGTCGGCGGCGGGCCGAACGCCGGGAAGAGGTCGGGGGCGAAGGTCGTGATCTCCGCGGGATGAGAGCTGCCGTTCGCAGCTCACCTCCGTTATGACGGGCGCGGGGCGGGAAAGTCATCGCGCGCCCGTCGGTGCCCGGCGAGGGCGGTGACCGTTCAGTCGAGTCCGCCGCGTTTGACCAGCTGGGCGGCGATGACGTTGCGCTGGATCTCGTTGGTGCCCTCTCCGACGATCATCAAAGGGGCGTCGCGGAAGTAGCGTTCGACGTCGAACTCGGTGGAGTAGCCGTAGCCGCCGTGGATGCGCACGGCGTTCAGCGCGATCTCCATGCCGACCTCGGAGGCGAAGAGCTTGGCCATACCGGCTTCCATGTCGCAGCGCTGCCCGGTCTCGAACTTCTCCGCCGCGTGCAGGATGAGCTGGCGGGCGGCGGTGAGCTTGGTGGCCATGTCGGCGAGGTAGTTGCCGATGGACTGGTGCTGCCAGATCGGCTTGCCGAAGCTCTCCCGTTCCTGGGCGTAGCGCAGGGCGTCGTCGAACGCGGCGCGGCCGACGCCCAGTGCCCGGGCGGCGACCTGGATGCGGCCGGTCTCCAGGCCCTTCATCATCTGCGCGAAGCCGCGGCCTTCGGTGCCGCCGAGCACGGACGAGACCGGGGTGCGGTAGTCGTCGAAGGTGAGCTCGCAGCTCTCGACGCCCTTGTAGCCGAGCTTGGGCAGGTCCCGGGAGACGGTCAGGCCGGGGCCGTGCTCGACGAGCAGGATGGACACGCCGCGGTGCTTGGGTTCGGCGGTGGGGTCGGTCTTGCACAGCAGCGCGATCAGCTGGGAGCGCCGGGAGTTGGTGATCCAGGTCTTGGCCCCGTTGACCACGTACCGGTCGCCGTCACGGCGGGCGACGGTGGTCATGGCCTGCAGATCGGAGCCGCCGCCGGGCTCGGTCAGCGCCATGGTGGCGCGGACCTCGCCGGTCGCCATCCGCGGCAGGTAGTGGTCCTTCTGCTCGTCGGTGCCGAAGGCGAGCAGCAGCTTGGCGACCACGGTGTGCCCGCCCATGGCGCCGGCCAGGCTCATCCAGCCGCGGGCGAGCTCGGCCGTGACCAGGGCGTAGCAGGGCATCGAGACCGGCGCCTCCCCCCAGGGCTCCGGGATGGCCAGGCCGAAGATCCCGAGCTCCTTCATCTGCTCGATGAGCTTCTCGGGGTAGGTGTTGTCGTGTTCGAGCTCGCGCACCACGGGGCGCACCTCGCGGTCGACGAACTCCCGGACCGTCGCGACGACGGCCCGCTCCTCGGTGCTCAGACTGGTCACGATGGCCCCTTCGCCGTTGCTGCTCCTAGCACTATGGACGCCGCCGCTCCCGCGGCCGATGTCGGCTCGGTCTCACCGCGCCCGTCCGGGCAGGAACCGGCGCCGGACCGCGGGCGGTGCGGGTTCTCCCTCCGGTTCCGCCGGCGCGGGCGGCAGCCGCACCGCGATCTCCCCGCCCAGCCGGAAGCCCGCTGCGAGCTCGAGGTCGTCACCGCTCCAGAACCGCCCGGGGTCGTACCAGTTGGGCCTGCGGTCGGCGGACAGCAGCCCCATCTCCTCGTAGGTGACGGCGACGACCTCCGCGCAGTACGCCGTCTCGAGTACCGGGCCCCGCGGGCCAGCTCCTGGGCCTGCGGTGCCCGGCCGCGCAGCCAGCGCGACGCGAGCCGCGTCGTCGACGGGAAGGGGGTGCCGTCGAGGCGGGCCACGGTGCGCAGCGCGGCGTCCTCGTGCTCGCGGGTGACCGGGCCGTCGAGCTGGCGCAACCAGCCGCGCTGGCCGTAGCGGTGGCCCCACTGCAGTACCGCGTCGCGCAGGTCGTGCAGCTGGACGCCGCGCTGATGCCTGCCCGACCACAGGTCCGGCAGCGAACGGCCCAGCTCGGCGTGCCACATGAGCGGCGGGAGGTCGTCGATGACGATCGACATGCCGACGTGGTTGACCGGGGAGTTGGTCAGGCCCCGGATCGCCCGGTCGGCGCCGCTGCGTCCGCGGAACACCCAGATGTCCCCGGTGCGGGTCAGCTCCAGCGCGCGGTCGAGGCTGATCGTGGTGCCGCTCACGGGCGAATAGCCTAGGGCGATGCGGTGGTGGAAGGTGGTCGGACTGGCCGGGCTGGCCGGTGTCGCGGCGAGCGGGGTCGTGACGGCGCGCGCGGAGCGGCGCCGTCGCGCGTACACCCCGGACGAGATCCGCTCCCGGTTGCACGAGCGGGTCGCGGCGGCCGCCGCGCGGGAGCGCGACGCACCGGCGAGCTGACCCGCCGGCCGCGGCCCGGGGCGCCCCCTCGCCGCCCCGGACCGCGAGGTCCCTACAGGTTCGCCGTCGCCGCGGTGAGGTAGTCGGCGAACTTGCGCTGTGCCGCCTCCCGGCGCGTCGGGACGTGTTCGGTCGGCACGTCCGCCGGCGTGTACCCGCGCAGCAGCCGGCGGGCCACCGACTCCTTGTGCACCTCGTCCGGGCCGTCGTAGATCCGCGCGGCGCGCGCGGCGCGGTACATCTGCTCCAGGGGCAGGTCGCCGGAGAAGCCGAGTGAGCCGTGGATCTGGATCGCGCGGTCGATCACGTCGTGCAGCACCTTCGCGCCCCAGTACTTGATCATCCCGATCTCGATCCGGGCGTTCGAGGCGCCGACCTGGTCCATGGTCCACGCCGCGTGCAGCGTGAGCAGCCGGGCGGCCTGCATCTCGGCGGCCGACGTGGCCACCCAGTCCTGGATCATCTGCTTGTCGGCCAGGACCGAGCCGTGGGCGTAGCGGCTGACCGCGCGCTCGCAGAGCATGTCGAACGCCCGCCGTGACTGGCCGAGCCAGCGCATCGCGTGGTGGATCCGCCCCGGTCCCAGCCGCTGCTGAGCGAGCTTGAAGCCGTCGCCGGGGTTGCCGACGAGGTTCTCCTTCGGCACCCGCACATCGTCGTAGACGATCTCGGCGTGCCCGCCGTAGAGCTCACCGCCGATCTCCGGGTGGTCCATGACGGGAATGTCCCGCAGGATGTTCACCCCGGGTGTGTCGACCGGGACGATGATCATCGACGAGCCCCGGTACGGCGAGACGTCGGGGTCGGTCACGGCCATCACGATGAGGAAGTCGGCGATCGACGCGTTGGACGAGAACCACTTGTGCCCGTTGATGACGTACTCGTCGCCGTCCAGGACCGCGCGCGTCGACAGCAGCGTCGGGTCGGCGCCCGCGCCCGGCTCGGTCATCGAGAAGCAGCTGCGCAGCTCGCCCCGCAGCAGCGGGTGCATCCACCGTTCCTTCTGCTCCTCGGAGCCTCCGATGGCGAGCAGTTCGGCGTTGCCGGAATCGGGGGCCTGGTTGCCGAACACGCCCGGGGCGTACCGGCACTGGCCCAGGATCTCGTGCATCAGGCCGAGCTTGACCTGCCCGAATCCGCCGCCGCCGAGCTCGGGCGGCAGGTGGGCGGCCCACAGTCCGCGCTCCTTGACCTGCTCCTTCATCGGCGCGGTGATCCGGGCGAAGGTCTCGCGGTCCAGATCCAGGGTCTCCAGCGGAATGATCTCCTCGCGGACGAATCCGCGCATCCATTCCAGCTGGGCCTCGAACTCCGGTTCGGTGGAGAAGTCCCACGCCATCGTGATCTGACCTCCGCAGGTTGTCGGCTGGCGTCCGTGGCGGTCCCGGCATCGTGCAGGGAGACGCGCTTCGCCGACGGTAGAGCAGCGGCAGCGACTAGCTGATCACCCTCGCCGGTGGGGCGACGACGTCGGCGTCCCCGGCCGGGTCGGATGCGGGTGCGGTGGGGCGGACCTCGTCGGCGGGC
>NZ_JAAXKZ010000161.1 GCF_012911875.1 Pseudonocardia bannensis
CTCGCCGCCCGGACCACCGCCCACCCCCCTGACGCCCCGAGCCCTGGGGTGGGACGGCGCCGCACCCGGGGCAGGGCGCGGCGCCGTGTCGGTGGGCGGTCAGTCGGCCGGGGCGAACCCGACGGCCTCGTGCAGTCGCGACCGCCGCCGCCCGGAGGCGGGGACGGCCACCGCGGGCCGGACCACGTTGGGTGAGGCTTTGACGACGATCTTCTCGGCGAATCCGTAGAGCAGCGGTAGCGCGCCGGCCACCGTGCCGGCGGACCGGTTGATGTGCTCCACCCCCGGGCCGATCAGCTCGGCGTCGGTGTTGATCCGGGTGACGGCCTCCTCGCACGCCTCGAGGTTCGTGGCGACCCGGCCGAGCAGCGATCCGACCCAGAACAGGTAGAACGCGAGCCCGGCGATCAGCGCCGCGATGACGACGACGGTGAGGACGACCAAGGTGGTCATCGCGCCCCTCCGTTGGTGGCCGGGGTCGGGATGCTCGGGAGCACCCGGCCGAGGAACAGGTGATGCTGCAGGCCCTCGGCGAGGACCGCGTCGACGGCGTCGCCGGTCTGCGGGATGAGCGTCGTCGCCGCGGTGTTGCGGGTGATCGTCTCCAGCGTGCCGCGGATCTCCGCGACCCGCCGGTCGATGATCTTCACGAACCACACCAGCAGGCTGAGCAGTGCCGCCACGGCGAGCACCACGACGAACCCGGCGATGATCGCGATCCACCAGGCGGTGATCTCCTGGTCGCTCATGGCTATCCTCCCAGCCTCTCGCGGCCGCGGCGCAGCCCCGCGGTGATGACCTCGGCGTGGTCGATGGTCTGGCGCAGCGCGGCCAGCGGCCGGGTGTTGCGCTCGGACTGCTGCAGAGCCTCGTTGATGGCGGGCGCCTGCTTGCCGATCTTGTAAGCCAGGACCAGGATCGGGACGACCAGGGCGACGACGACGAGGACCACGACGATCCCGATCCCGAAGCCCAGGTACCACCCGGACATGTCCGGCCCGGCGGTAGGCGCAGGCGTCATGACGTCCTCCACATCGACTCGGGCGCGCGATCACCGCGACTCGCGCGCGCGAATACCGCGACTCGCGGGGTCATACGGACTCGCAGAAGTCGCGGACGGGCTTGAGATCGGCGTTCACCGACGGCAGCACGACAGGCACGGTCGACGTCGATGCGGCGATGGCCTGCACGCCCCCGGTGAGCGCGGTGAGCGTCTTGCTGACGTGACGCAGGTGCAGGATGACCCGGAGCAGACCCACCCCGGTGATGGCGATGATCAGAGCCGCGATGATCAGTGTCGCCCAGGCGGCAGCGGGCATGGCCGGTTCCCCTCTCGATCGTCGTGCATCACGGCAGCAGCTTCGCGACGCTGCCCGCGTACCGGGTCGCGCCGACCGCGACCTGGTGCACGGTCGCGTCGGTCGTGGCGAGCAGGCCGGGCACCGGCTCCAGCTGCCCGGCGAGACGTCCGCCGCCGGCCAGGATGTCGTCGGCCGCCCAGCGGATGCGCTCGACCGCGGCCAGCACCCGGTTGAGCAGGGCGACCACGACCGGGAACACCACGAACAGCAGGATCGCGTTGCCGATCCACCACAGAGTCATGACGGCTCCTCCCTCAGGGGCGCGTGCTCGGGCCGAAGAACCGGCGGATGACGCGCTTGAGCGCCATCAGCGCGGCCGCCAGGCCGATGCTCAGACCGCCGGCCGGTTTCGCGGTCCGGGTGACGGTGGCGGTACCGCCGCCACGTCCGGCGGCGATGTTGTGGGAGATGCACTCCGCGAAGCTCCTCAGCAGCACGCTGCTGACGTCGGAGATCATCCCGCGGCCGTACTGCGCCGCGGCCCCGGACACCTGCAGGTCCTGCGTGACCTCGACGGTCGTCGCCCCGCCGGCCGCGGGCACCAGGGTGGCGGTCACCGTCATGTCCGCGGTGCCCTTGCCCTTGTCCTCCGAACCTGCCGCGTGGATCGCGATGCGCCGCGCGGCCTCGTCGGCGTCGATGATCTTCGCGGTGCCGGTGAACCCCAGCTTCACCGGTCCGAGCCGGGTGACCACCCTGCCCCTGTAGGTGCCGTCGCCGAGGTCGTCGGTGAGTTCGGCGCCGGGCAGACAGGGCGCGAGACCCGGCAGGTCCAGCAGGTACTCCCACACCTCGTCCACCGGTGCGGTGACCCGGAACTCGTTCTCGATCAGCATCTGTCGACTCCCCGCTCACGCGTTCCGGAACGGCGGCGCACCGGAGATGTCCTTACCGGTCCGGATGGCGTCCCAGACCCGGTCCGGCAGCAACGGCATGTCGATGTTGCGTACGCCGGTGTGGCCGATCGCGTTCATCACCGCGTTGACGAACGCGGCCGGCCCGCCGACCGCCGCGCACTCGCCGACCCCCTTGGCCCCGATGGGGTGGTGCGGGCACGGGGTGACCACCTCGTGCAGTTCGAAGCCGGGCGTCTCCCAGGCCGTCGGCAGCAGGTAGTCCATGTAGTTCCCGCCCACGATGTTGCCCTCGGCGTCGTAGGTCTGGAACTGCATGTTCGACATCGCGTAGGCCTCGGTGAGCCCGCCCGTGATCTGCCCCTCGACGACCATCGGGTTGATCCGCACCCCGCAGTCGTCCACGGCGACCAACCGCAGCACGTCCCAGACGCCGGTCTCCGGGTCGATCTCGACCGTCGCGATGTAACAGGCGAACGGCCAGGTCAGGTTGGGTGGGTCGTAGTAGGCGTTGTTCTCCAGGCCGGGTTCCATGCCGTCGGGCATGTTGGTGTACGCGGCCATCGCACACTCCTGGATGGTCACGCCCCGGCTCTGGGCGCCGCGCACGTAGAACCGCCCGAGCTCCCACTCGACGTCCTCCTCGGACACCTCCAGCAGGTGCGCGGCGAGCTTGCGGGCCTTCGCGCGGATCTTCCGCGAGACCATCGACACCGCCGCGCCCGCGACCGGGGTGCTGCGTGAGGCGTAGGTCCCCATCCCGAACGGCGCGTGGTCGGTGTCGCCCTCCTCGACGACGATGTCGTCGGCCGGGATGCCGAGTTCGTGGCTGACGATCTGCGCCCAGGTCGTCTCGTGACCCTGTCCCTGGGTCTTCGCGCCCGTCCGGAGGATCGCCTTGCCGGTCGGGTGCACCCGCAGCTCGGCGGAGTCGAACATCTTGATGCCGAGGATGTCGTACTCGCGGCTGTTGCCGGCCCCGAGCGGTTCGGTCATCGTCGAGATCCCGATGCCCAGGTACCGGCCCCGCTTTCGGGCCTCGGCCTGCTCACGCTTGAAGTCCTCGTAGCCGATGGCGTCGAGGCCCATCTGCAGGCACTTCGCGTACTGCCCGGAGTCGACCAGGAACCCGAACGGTGTGCGGGCCGGGAACGAGTCGTCCTCCCGCAGGTTGATGCGCCGGAACTCGGCCTGGTCCATGCCCAGGTCGTCGGCGGCGGCCTGGACCATGCGCTCCTGGAAGAACATCGCCTCGGTGACACGGAACGAGCACCGGTAGGCAACCCCGCCGGGCGCCTTGTTCGTGTAGGTGCCCTGCGCGGTGATGTGGCCGTGCGGGACGTCGTAACAGGCGAACGCGGAGTGCAGGAGCCCGACCTTGAACTTGCTGGGCTGCGCGTCGGAGAAGAACGCCCCCTGGTCGGTGTCGGCGTGGAACCGGACCGCGAGGATCTTGCCGTCCGCGCGCAGCGCCATCTCACCGGTGAGGTACATGTCGCGGCCGAACCCGGTGGAGACGAGGTTGCCGGTCTTGTCCTCGATCCACTTCACCGGCCTGCCGGTGAGGATCGAGCACAGGATCGAGCACACGTAGCCCGGGTAGACCGGCACCTTGTTGCCGAACCCGCCGCCGATGTCGGGGGAGATGATCCGGATCATGTGCTCGGGCAGCTCCGCCACCAGGGCCACCGCGGCCCGGATGATGTGCGGGGCCTGGGTGGTCATGTAGACGGTGAGCTTGCCGGTCGCGGAGTTGTAGTCCGCGACCGAGCCGCAGCACTCGATCGGCGACGGGTGGCTGCGCGGGTAGTGCAGCTTCAGCTTCGAGACCACGTCGGCCTCGGCGAAGGCCCGTTCGGTGGCCTCGGCGTCGCCGACCTCCCAGCGATAGCAGACGTTGTCGGTCTGCCCCTCCTTGTCGTCCCGGATCAGCGGGGCGTCCGGGGCGAGGGCCTGCACCGGGTTGACGATCGGGGGCAGCGGTTCGTACTCGACGACGATCGCCTCGACGCCGTCCCGGGCGATGTAGGGGTCGTCGGCGACGACGCACGCGACCTCCTGACCCTGGAAGCGCACCTTGTCGGTGGCCAGGACCGCCTGGGTGTCGTACGACAGCGTCGGCATCCACGCGAGGTTGCGCTGCGCGGCCATCTCGCCGGTGAGGACCAGGCGGACACCGGGGATGGCCCACGCCTTGCTGGTGTCGATCGACTTGATCCGGGCGTGCGCGAGCGGGCTGCGCAGGATCTCCATGTGCAGCATGCCGGGCAGCACGATGTCGTCGACGTAGTTGCCCCGGCCGCGGATGAAGCGGGCGTCCTCCACCCGCTGGCGGCTCGCGCCGAGACCGCCGATCTTGACCTCGTCCAGTGCCTGCGACATTCCCTGCCTCCTCAGACCGTGACGTCGGTGCTGGCGGCTGCCGAGGCGGCGCGCTGCTTCTCAGCGGCCCACAGCACGGCCTTGACGATGTTCTGGTAGCCGGTGCAGCGGCAGAGGTTGCCCGACAGCCCCCACCGCACGTCCTCCTCGGTGGGGTTCGGGTTCTCGGTGATCAGGGCCTTGGCGGCCATCATCATCCCGGGGGTGCAGAAGCCGCACTGCAGGCCGTGCTCGGTGGTGAAGCCCTCCTGCACCGGGTCGAGCTCGCTGGGCGTGCCCAGCCCCTCGACGGTGGTGACCTCGTGCCCGTCGGCCTGGACGGCGAGCATCGTGCAGGACTTCACCGGGCGGCCGTCGTAGAGCACGGTGCAGGCGCCGCAGTTGGTGGTGTCGCACCCGATGTGCGTGCCGGTCAGCCCGAGTCCCTGCCGCAGCAGGTGCGCGAGCAGCAGCCGGGGTTCGATCTCGACGGTCCGGGGCTCGCCGTTGACCGTGACGGTGATCCGGCGCTCTTCCACGCCGCCCTCCTCGTGGATCGGATCGGACGTCGAACGGGACGTCGAACGGGACGTCGAACGGGACGTGGAATCGGACACTGTGGACATCAGGCCGCCACCGGGGCCCGGTAGCCGGACAGCGCGCGCCGGACGAACGTCGCGACGACGTGGCGCTTGTACTCGGCGCTGCCGCGGTGGTCGGTCTTGGGCCGGGCGGCCCCGGCGGCGAGCTCGGCGGCCCGGGCGATGACGTCGGGATCCAGCGTGTAGCCGACGAGGGACTGCTCGGCCTCGACGGCCTTGATGTTGCCGGCGCCCACACCGGTCAGCCCGATCCCGGCCCGGATGACCTGGCCGCCCACCGACTCGATGGCCACCGCCACGCCCGCGGTGGCGAAGTCGCCGACCCGGCGTTCGAGCTTGAGGTAGCTCCCGGACACGGTGCCCCGCGCCGCCGGGACCCGGGCCTCGACGGCGATCTCACCGGGGTGGAGTGCGTTCTGGAACGGTCCGACCACGAAGTCGACGGCCGGGATCGTGCGCCGGCCGTTCGGCCCCTGGGCGATGATCTCACCGTTCAGCGCCAGCATCACCGACGCCCAGTCGCCCTGCGGGTCGGCGTGGCACAGCGAGCCGACCAGGGTGCCGCGGGTGCGCACGATCGGGTCCGCGACCAGCGGTGCGGCCGCGGCCATCGTCGGGTGGTTGCCGGGCAGCAGCGGCGAGCGCTCCAGGTCGGCGTGCCGGCACAGCGCACCGATCCGCAGCGAACCGTCCGCGTCCTCGCGGTGGTAGGCGAGCTCCGGGATGCCGTTGATGTCGACGAGCATCGCCGGCGCTGCGAAACGCAGCTTGACCAGCGGGATCAGGCTCTGCCCGCCGGCGAGGACCTTCGCCTCGTCGCCGTGCTCGGCCAGCAGCGCGAACGCCTCACCGAGCGAACGGGGGGCCTCGTAACGGAACCGGGACGGATACATCGACGGTCTCCTATTCCGCCGAGCGGGACCGGGGTGCCCGGTCCCGCTCGGCGGGTTCGCTGATCGCCACGGGCAGCGACTCGTCCTCGGGGTCGGGCCGCGGCTCCTGGTGCGGCGGCCACGGCCCGGGGACGGGCTGGCCCGCGACCTTCATGAAGTCGACGACGGCCGGGAAGGACCAGATGGTCGGGCTCCTCCCGGTCTTCGGTGCGTTCTCCATCAGTTCGTACATGCGCGGGTTTCCGCGGCTGTGCCCGTCGGACTCGATCGCCATCGTCGGCTCGCCCCTTCGGCGGTGGTGGTGCGCCTACGGCGCCAGTTCGTCACGCGCAGTGGTGGGTTGATCACCGTTCGATGGTGCGCAACCTCACACCCGTTCCGACTGGCATGTCAAGTGCCGACATGCTGCCCCCTGCGAACCGTGAGCACACCCGTGCCCTAAGCGATGCCTTAAGTCATATTTGATGGGTTGTGTGAGCCCGGCCACGATGTCCCACACGCCGACCCAGGAGTGCGCATGCAGGTGCCCGCCCACTTCGAGTACCAGCGCGCGACCAGCGTGGACCACGCGATCGCGTTGCTCACGCGGTACGGGGCCGAGGCGCGCGTCGTGGCCGGTGGGCACAGCCTGATCCCGATGATGAAGCTGCGGCTGGCCCAGCCCGAGATGCTCATCGACATCAACGACCTGCACGAGCTCGGTGGGATCCGCGTCGAGGGCGGCGAGTTGCGGATCGGGGCGATGGCCCGGCACTCCGAGCTGCTCGGCTCCGCGGTCGCGGGCGAGCACTACCCGATGCTGCACGACGCCGAGCGCGTGATCGCCGACCCGGTCGTGCGCAACCGTGGCACGATCGGCGGATCGGTGTGCCAGGCCGACCCGTCCGAGGACCTCTCCGGGGCGTTCACCGCGCTGCGGGCCACCGCGGTGATCCGGGGCGCCGAGGGGGTCCGCAGCGTCCCGATGCGCGCGTTCTTCACCGGGCCGTACCAGACGGTCGTGGGACCCGCCGAGATCCTGGCGGAGCTGCGGATCCCGGTGCGGCCCGGCGGGGGCAGCGCGTACGTCAAGGTCGACCGCCGGGCGGGGGACTGGGCCGTCGCCGCGGCCGCGGCGGCGCTGTGGCTGGAGCCGGGCCCTGGCCCCGGGACCATCACCGACGTCGGACTCGGGCTCACCGCGGTCGGGGCCGCCGGCTTCACCGCGGTCGCGGCGGAGGAGTTCCTGCGCGGCCGCCCGGCCACCGAGGAGACCTTCGCCGAGGCCGGCCGCATCGCCGCCGAGCACTGCCGCCCCGTCGCCGACCAGCGCGGTCCGGCCGACTACAAGCGGCACCTGGCCGGCGAGCTGACCGTCAGGACGCTGCGGCGCGCTGCGGCCCGGGCCCGGGCCCGGGGTCAGGAGGCCTGAGGACGTGCAGATCACGGTGACGGTGAACGGGACCGAGCACGTCCGCGAGGTCGAACCGCGGCTGCTGCTGGTACACCTGCTGCGCGACGAACTCGGGTTGACCGGCACACACTGGGGGTGCGACACCTCCAACTGCGGTGCTTGCGTCGTGTGGATGGACGGCACGCCCGTCAAGTCCTGCACGGTTTTGGCCGCGATGGCGAGCGGCCGGCACGTGCGCACCGTCGAGGGACTGGAGGGCCACGCCGGACTGGATCAGGTGCAGCGATCGTTCATCCGCTGCCACGGCCTGCAGTGCGGGTTCTGCACACCGGGGATGCTGATGACCGCCCGCTGGCTGCTGGACCACAACCCGGATCCCTCCGAGACCGAGATCCGCGAGGCGATCGCCGGCCAGACCTGCCGGTGCACCGGCTACGAGAACATCGTGCGGTCGATCCGGCACGCCGCCCGCGCCGAGAAGTCCCGCGACGGTGCGGCGTGAGCGCCCTGCCCGGCGCCACCGACGTCCCCACCCCCATGGGGCACGGCCCCATGCTCCGCAAGGAGGACGCCCGGTTCGTCCGCGGCCGCGGCCGCTTCGTCGACGACGTGCGGCTGCCCGGGATGCTGCACGGCGCGATCCTGCGCAGCCCGCACGCGCACGCCCGGATCCTGTCGGTGGACGTCAGCGCGGCCGAGTCGCACCCGAAGGTGCGGGCCGTCATCACCGGAGAGACCCTCGCCGGGCGCGGGCTGGCCTGGATGCCCACGCTGTCGCACGACGTCGCGGCGGTGCTGGCCACCGACAAGGTGCGCTACCAGGGCCAGGAGGTCGTCTTCGTCGTCGCCGAGGACCGCTATGCCGCACGGGACGCGCTGAGCCTGATCGAGGTGGAGTACGAACCGCTGCCGCCGGTGATCGACGCCCGGCGGGCGCTGGACCCGGACGCCCCTGTCATCCGCGACGACCTCGACGGCCGCGCCGACAACCATGTCTTCGACTGGGAGTCCGGCGACGCCGCCGCCACCGATGCCGTGTTCGCCTCCGCCGAGCGCGTCTCGACCTGCGACCTGCTCTACCCGCGGGTGCACCCGGCGCCGCTGGAGACCTGCGGGATCGTCGCGGACCTCGACCGGATCACCGGCAAGCTCACGGTGCACGCCACCACCCAGGCGCCGCACACGCACCGGATGCTCTACGCCCTCATCGCCGGCATCCCGGAGCACAAGATCCGCATCATCGCGCCGGACATCGGCGGCGGGTTCGGCAACAAGGTGGGGATGTACCCGGGCTACCTGTGCTCGGTGGTCGGGTCGGTGCTCACGGGCGCGCCGGTGAAGTGGACCGAGGACCGCTCCGAGAACCTGATGAGCTCCTCGTTCGCCCGCGACTACCACATGCACGGGGAGATCGCGGCGACGAAGGACGGGCGGATCCTCGGGCTTCGGGTACGGGTGCTGGCCGATCACGGCGCGTTCAACGGCACCGCGCAGCCGTCGAAGTTCCCGGCCGGGTTCTTCCACGTCTTCACCGGCTCCTACGACGTGAAGGCCGCGCACTGCCGGGTCACCGGCGTCTACACCAACAAGGCCCCCGGCGGGGTCGCCTACGCCTGCTCGTTCCGCATCACCGAGGCGTCCTACCTGGTCGAGCGGATGGTCGACGTGCTCTCCCACGACCTCGGGCTCGATCCCGCGGCCGTCCGGATGGCCAACCTGCTGCGCCCCGAGCAGTTCCCCTACGCCTGCGCCACCGGCTGGGAGTACGACTCCGGGGACTATCCCCGCACGCTGACGCTGGCGCTCGAGATGGCGGGTTACGACGAGCTGCGCCGCGAGCAGGCCGAGCGGCGGGCGGCCTACGAGGCGACGGGCCGCGGGTCGCTGATGGGCATCGGGATCAGCTTCTTCACCGAGGCCGTCGGGGCCGGGCCGCGCCGGACGATGGACATCCTCGGCCTCGGCATGGCCGACGGCGCCGAGCTGCGGGTGCACCCCACCGGGACCGCGGTGCTGCGGGTGTCGTGCATGAGCCAGGGCCAGGGCCACGAGACGACGTTCGCCCAGATCGTCGGTGAGGAGCTGGGGATCTCCCCCGACGACGTCGAGCTGGTGCAGGGCGACACCGACCAGACGCCCTTCGGGCTGGGCACCTACGGCTCGCGTTCGACCCCGGTGTCCGGAGCAGCCGCGGTGATGGTCGCCCGGAAGGTCCGGGAACGGGCCCGGATCGTCGCCGCGGCCATGCTCGAGGTCGCGCCCGAGGACCTGGAGTGGCACAAGGGCCGCTGGCAGGTCGCGGGTGATCCGGCCGCCGGCCGCACGATCGCGCAGATCGCGCTGGCGGCGCACTCCGACCTGGACCTGCCCGACGGCGTCGAGGGGCACCTCGACGCGACCTGTGTCTACAACCCGCCCAACCTGACCTTCCCGTTCGGCGCCTACATCTGCGTGGTGGACGTCGACCCCGGAACGGGGCAGGCCACGGTCCGCCGGTTCGTCGCGGTGGACGACTGCGGCGTCCGGATCAACCCGATGATCGTCGAGGGCCAGGTGCACGGTGGGCTGGCCGACGGGGTCGGCATGGCGCTGATGGAACTGATGGCCTTCGACGACGACGGGAACCATCTCGGCGCGTCCTTCATGGACTACCTGCTGCCGACGTCGATGGAGTGCCCGTCATGGGAGCTGGGAGAGACCGTGACACCGTCGCCACATCATCCGATCGGTGCCAAGGGCGTGGGGGAGTCCGCCACCGTCGGATCACCCGCCGCCGTGGTCAACGCGGTGCTGGACGCGATCGGGGTGCGCCACGCCGACATGCCGCTCACCCCGGCGCAGGTCTGGCGGGCGGTCCAGGGCCGGCCCATCCGTCCCGACCTGGCGATCCGGTGATCACCGTGAGCCGCGGCGAGCTGCTTTCGCGGGTCGGCGACCTGCGGGCCGGCCGGACGCCGTTCGTGCTCGCGACCGTCGTCCGCGCCGAGCGCCCGACCAGCGCGAAGCCGGGGGACTGCGCCCTCGTGCTGCCCGACGGCACGATCGACGGGTTCGTCGGCGGGGCCTGCGCGGAGTCCACCGTGCGGCTGGAGGGGCTGCGGCTGCTGCAGTCCGGTGAGTCGGGGCTGTTGCGGATCACGCCGCAGGCCGATGCGGCCGCTGACCCGTCGCAGGCCGAGGGCGTGCGGACGGTCGGCAACCCGTGCCTGTCCGGCGGTACCCTGGAGATCTTCCTCGAGGCCATGGTCCCGCCGGCGCTCGTCGTGGTGTTCGGGGACGCCCCGGTGGCCCGCGCGCTGGTCCGGGTCGGGCACGCCCTGGACTACGACGTCCGGGCCGGCGTGGACCCGGAGGTGCCCATCGCAGCGGACACCGCCGCCGTCGTGGTGGCCTCGCACGGCCGTCAGGAGGTGCCGGTGCTCACCGCGGCGCTGCGCGCCGAGGTGCCCTACATCGCCCTCGTGGCCAGCCGCAAACGTTCCGCCGGGGTGCGTTCGGAGCTCGCCGCGCTCGGGATCACCGAGGACCGGCTGGCCCGGATCCACGCGCCGGCCGGGCTGGACATCGGGGCCCGGACGGCGCCGGAGATCGCCCTGTCGGTGTTCGCCGACATCCTGGCCTGCCGGCCGCGGCCCCACGCCCCGGTGCCCGGTTCGCCCGTCCGCGACGAGCCGGCGGGTCGCGGACCCGAGGGGTCCGCCACCCCGGCTGCGGCAGGTGGTTCCGGCGGCCGGGCCGCGGGTGAGCAGGCCGCCGAGGAGATCGGTGGCCCGGCCGCGCAGCTCGGTTCCGGGGCGGGTGGGGGC
>NZ_JAAXKZ010000162.1 GCF_012911875.1 Pseudonocardia bannensis
GGCCCGCCCCACCGCTCCCCCACCGAAGAAGAGGCCACCGTGGAACCCACCAGCCGCAAGCGCGGTCTCAGAGCCAAACGAATCCTCGTCCGGTCCGCAGCCGCCCTCGCTGTCGTCTCGACCCTGGCCGCGTGCAACTACGCCGCCGCCGCCGAGAACGACCGAGACGGCGGCGTCCGCCCGGCGGCGAGTGCCCAGGCCAATGACGAGCAAGGGTCGAACGGCCGCGGTGACGACCGTGGTGCGGGCTCCCGGGACCGAGATGGCGACCGCCGCCAGGACGACGGCGCCGGCCGTGACGGGACACGGCCCGGCCCCGGCGGCCAGGACGATCAAGGCGACCGGAGGCAGGGCCAGGGCGACCGGAGGCAGGGCCAGGGCCAGGGCCAGGGCCAGGGCCAGGGCGATGAGCCCCCGGCTGACGGCGGCCAGGGCGCGGGGCGCGGAGCCGGGCAGGCCCCGCCTCCCGGCGACGACGGCAAGGGCGAGAAGGACGGCGCACCACAGGCTCCGCCGCCCGCCGGGCTCGACGTCCTCGCCACCGACTGCAGCAACAGCAGGCTGCAACCGCACAACGGTTTCCAGGAGGCCCCGCGCTGCGTGGACACGTCGTTCGGTGAGGTCACCTCGGCCGACAAGAGCCCGTCGCTGCTCATCACCGATGCGCCGCAGACGGCCCGCGTGAACGAGGCGTTCCAGCTCCAGGTGAGCACCCGGAACCTGGTGCGGGACCGCTTCCTCGGCGCCGCAGCGGGCGGGTACTACCTCGAGAGCTCGCTGCTCAACGGCGAGGGCATCCAGCGCGGGCACTTCCACACCGCCTGCCGCATGCTGCAGAGCACGAACGAGGCCCCGGACGCGGCGCCGGAGCCCGAGTTCTTCGTGGCCACCCAGGACGGTGGCGGCGGCGCCGGGGCGGACAACGTCACCGTCACGGTGACCGGCCTGCCCACCGCCGGCACGGCCCAGTGCTCCGTGTGGGCCGGTGACGGCTCGCACCGCATCCCGATGATGCAGCGCGCCGACCAGACCCCCGCCTTCGACTCGGTGCGCGTCACCGTCCAGTAGGTCACGCGCACCCGTCGAGGACCGAAACGAGGAACATCGATCATGCCCAGGCCCAAGCTCGCCGGCCTCGCCGCCGGGGCTCTCCTGCTCACGCTGGGCAGCGCGTGCAGCTCGCCGGGCGTGGCCCCGGCCGCCCAGTCGGTGCCGGCCGCTCCCCAGCAGGCCGGCGCTGCGGCCCGGCCGCCGGCAGCGGCGGCCGGCGGCCTCGCCACCGCCACCACCGCGCTCGGCACCGTCGTGACCAGCGACGGCCTCACCGTCTACCGCTTCGAGAAGGACACCGCGAAGCCGCCGACGTCGAACTGCGACGAGAAGTGCGCCAAGGCCTGGCCGCCCGTGACCGGTGACGAGGCTCCCGCCCTGCAGGGCATCCGCTCCGAGTTGGTCGGCACCATCGATCGGCCCGACGGAACCAAGCAGCTGACCCTCGACGGCTGGCCGCTGTACCGCTTCGCCAAGGACGCCCGGCCCGGCGACACCACGGGTGAGGGGGTCGGCGGCGCCTGGCACGCGATCGCCCCGGACGGCACGCCGGTCACGACGGCCGGCAACGGCGGCGCGGCCGGTGCGGGCCTCGGCTCGGCGCCGGCAGCCACCCCGGCCTCGGCCCCGAGCAGCGGCAGCAGCAGTAGCCACGGCTCCTGATACCCGGTCGTCCCGCGATGCGCGGTGAGCCCGCCGGGCTCACCGCGCATCGGGCTCTCCGGACATCCGGCCCGTCGCGCGAACCCACGGGCCGCCCACGGTCGGGTCACAGGGAGCGGACGACGCGTGCGGGGTTCCCCACGGCGACCACCCCGGCCGGCAGGTCACGGGTCACCACCGCACCGGCCCCGACCACCGTGTCCTCCCCGATGCTCACGCCGGGCAGCACGATCACCCCGCCGCCGAGCCACACGTTGTCGCCGATGGTGATGGGCCGCGCGGCCTCGATCCGGGCGCGCCGCGGTTCCGGCTCGACCGGATGCGTCGGGGTGAGAAGCTGGACGTTCGGTCCGATCTGCACGTCGTCGCCGATCGTGATCGTCGCGACGTCCAGGGCGACGAGCCCGAAGTTGACGAACACGTGCGCCCCGACGTGGATCTGGTAGCCGTAGTCGCAGTACAGCGGAGGGCGGATGACGGTGCCCTCCCCGATCGACCCGAGCAGCTCGGCGAGAATCCGGCGGCCCTCCTCGCGGTCGCGCAGGCCGACGGCTCCGAACCGGGCGACAAGGGCCAGGGCTCGGGTGTTCTCGGCGGCGAGCTCGGGATCGCGGGCGATGTAGGGGTCTCCGGCGAGCATGCGTTCGCGCTGCGAGCGAGGGTCCGCGTCCGGAACCGCGTCCATGTCGACAACGGTACGCATGCGGATGTTCGCCGCGGCATGACCGAGTCCCGCGTTTCCTACCGGACCTGAACCTCGTCGCCGACGGCCAACTGATCGAAGAACGCGACGGCGTCCTCGTGGGCGAGCCGGACACAGCCCGCGGACGGATGATCCAGCGGGCCCTCGTGGAACGCGATGCCACCCTCGGCGAAGAACACCGAGTACGGCATCGGTGAACCGAACTCGCCGCTGATGTGGTCGTCGTGCTTCCACTCGACCCGGAAATCACCCGTCGGCGTCTCGTTCCCGGAGCCGCCGCTGCTGATCGGCACCGGACCGCGCACGACCTCGCCCTCGTCGACCAACCAGGCCTCCTGGCCGTCCAGGTCGACGCAGGCCTTCGCGGTGACGGTGCAGGGAGTGCCGGGGATCAGCGATGAGGTGCCCGCCTGGTCTTCGGCGGCCGCGAAGCCGGGAGCCGGCACGGCCACCAGCCCGGCCATGCCGGCCAGGGCCCACGCCCGGGTCGCGCGGCGCGGCTTGCTGTGCCTGCCCATGTCGGTCCCTCTCACCGGTCGCCGTCCGAAGGGATGAACGACTCGCTCGACCGGACGTGACGGGGCGTGTCAGCCGTTCTTCGCGACGGTGAGCAGCACGACGGCGTCCTCCATGGCCTCGAGCGCGTGCCGGGCGGGTGGCACGAGCAGGAGGTCGCCCTGCCGTCCCTCCCACGTCTCGTCGCCGGCGACGAGCCGGACCCGCCCGCGCAGCACGAACACCGTGGCCTCGCCCGGGCTCTCGTGCTCATGCGATGACGAGTCCTTGGTGAGAGCGATGAGCGTCTGACGCAGCACCTGTTCGTGCCCGCCGAACACGGTGTGGGCGCTGCGACCGCTCGAGGCCGCCGCGGCTCTGGCGGCCTGCTCACGGGCGAGCGCATCCAGGGACAGCTTCCGCATGGGCAAAGTGTGGCACCGGACGCATCCCCCACTGCTTTATAGGGTACCCCCCTAGGGTACCTTCTCAGTACGGCCGGACCAGGAGGACACGATGAACGGCTACGCACAGGACAAGGACGACTACCTCAAGCGGATGCGACGGATCGAGGGCCAGATCCGCGGCATCGCGAAGATGATCGAGAACGACGAGTACTGCATCGACGTGCTCACCCAGGTGTCAGCGGCGACCAAGGCCCTGCAGGCGGTCGCGCTGGGGCTGGTCGACGAGCACCTCAAGCACTGTGTCACCCAGGCCGTCGCCGAGGGCGGCCAGGTCGCCGACGACAAGGTCGCCGAGGCCAGCGCCGCGATCGCGCGCCTGGTCAAGTCCTGATCCACCCCGCAGAGAAGGAGACCATCGCGATGAGCGAGACCATCTACACCGTCACTGGGATGACCTGCGAGCACTGCGTCCGCTCGGTCACCGAGGAGATCACCGAGATCGACGGCGTGACCGCGGTGTCGGTCGACCTGCCCACCGGCGCGGTCACCGTCACCAGCGCCGGGCCGCTCGACGAGGCGCAGGTCCGCGCCGCCGTCGAGGAAGCCGGTTACGACCTCGCGGCCCGTTAGCCCGACGCCCGACCGACGCTCGAATCGAGCAAGGACCGACATGAACACTGCTGCGAAGCTCTCCGCCTACGGTGCGGCGCTCGCCCTGCTCGTCGCAGGTGCTTACGGCGCCGGAACCGCTGTCGGTCCCCTCTTCCCCGTGAGCAACACCGCCGGCGCGGCCACCGCGCCCGGCGGGCACGGTGGGATGTCCGGCGCCGAGGACGCCGGGCACGGGGACACCCACAGCGGCACCGTCGCGGGGGCCGCGAGCGACCAGCCCGCCGGGTTGGCGTCGAGCAGGGGCGGTTACACCCTCACGCCCACCGACTCGATCCTGACCCCGGGAACCCCCGAGACCTTCTCCTTCCGCATCACCGGCCCCGACGGCTCGGCCGTCACGGCCTTCGACGTCGAGCACGACAAGCGCATGCACCTGATCGTCGTGCGCCGCGACACCGCCGGCTTCCAGCACCTGCACCCCGAGATGGACGCCGACGGCACCTGGCGGGTGCCGCTGCACCTGCCCGCGGCCGGGGCGTACCGGGCCCTTGCCGACTTCACGCCGGCCGGGGGCGCGAGCACCACGCTGGGGACGGACCTGTTCGTGCCCGGCGAGTTCACCCCGGTGACCCACCGGCCGGGCCGCACCACCGAGGTCGACGGCTACCGCGTCGAGTTGACCGGGGACCTCGTGCCCGGTCAGGCCTCGCCCGTCACCCTGACCGTCAGCCGGGACGGCCGCCCGACCACCGACCTGCAGCCGTACCTGGCCGCCTACGGGCACCTGGTCGCGCTGCGCGAGGGCGACCTGGCCTACCTGCACGTGCACCCCGACGGCGCCCCCGGCGACGGCCGCACACCGGCCGGGCCGCGGATCGAGTTCGTCGCCGAGGTCCCCACCGCCGGTAGCTACCGGCTCTTCCTGGACTTCTCCCACGACGGGGTCGTCCGCACCGCCGAGTTCACCGTCCCCACGGCCGGTGCACGAGCCGTGGCGACGCCGGCCCACGGCCACCCCGGCCCCGCCGACCAGCACTGACACGCAGGAAGGAGCTCTCGATGACCACCACCGCACCGGCACCGACCGGATCGGCGACGCTCACCGACGTCGAACTGTCCATCGGTGGCATGACCTGCGCGTCGTGCGCCAACCGGATCGAACGCAAGCTCAACAAGCTCGACGGCGTCACCGCGACCGTCAACTACGCGACCGAGAAAGCCCACGTCAGCGCCCCGGACGGCGTCGACCCCGCGGACCTCATCGCCCAGGTCGAGGCCGCGGGCTACACCGCCGAGCTCCCCCGCCCCCCGGCCGCCGACTCCACCGAGCCGGCGGCGGGCCCGGAGGAGCCCGACCCGTCACGGTCGCTGCGCGACCGGCTGATCATCAGCACCGTGCTATCCGTGCCGGTCATCGCGATGGCGATGGTTCCGGCGCTGCAGTTCACGTACTGGCAGTGGATCTCCCTCGCCCTGGCCGGTCCGGTCGTCGTGTGGGCGGCCTGGCCGTTCCACCGGGCGGCGTGGACGAACCTGCGCCACGGCGCGGCCACGATGGACACCCTCATCTCGATGGGTACCCTCGCGGCGCTGGCCTGGTCGCTGTACGCGCTGCTGCTCGGCACCGCCGGCGTACCCGGCATGACCCACCCGTTCGAGCTGACCATCGCCCCCAGCGACGGCGCGGCCAACATCTACCTCGAGGTCGCCGCCGGGGTGACCACGTTCATCCTGGCCGGGCGCTACTTCGAGGCCCGATCCAAGCGCCGGGCCGGTGCGGCCCTGCGCGCGCTGCTCGAGCTCGGCGCCAAGGACGTGGCGGTGCTGCGGGGCGGCAGGGAGCAACGGATCCCCACCGCACAGCTCGCGGTCGGCGACCGGTTCGTCGTCCGGCCGGGGGAGAAGATCGCCACCGACGGCGTGATCGAGGACGGAAGCTCCGCGGTCGACGCGTCGATGCTCACCGGCGAGTCGGTCCCGGTCGAGGTGCGACCCGGTGAGACCGTGGTCGGAGCCACGGTCAACGCGGGCGGCCGGCTCGTGGTCCGGGCCACCAGGATCGGTGCCGACACCCAGCTCGCGCAGATGGCGAAGCTGGTCGAGGACGCCCAGACGGGCAAGGCGCAGGTCCAGCGCCTCGCGGACCGGGTCTCGGGGGTCTTCGTGCCCATCGTGATCGCGCTCGCCGTCGGCACGCTGGGCTTCTGGCTCGGTACCGGCGCCGGCGCGGCGGCCGCGTTCACCGCCGCCGTGGCCGTGCTGATCATCGCGTGCCCGTGCGCGCTCGGGCTGGCCACGCCGACCGCGCTGCTCGTGGGCACCGGTCGCGGAGCCCAGCTCGGCATCCTGATCAAGGGCCCGGAAGTGCTGGAGTCGACCAGGCGGGTCGACACCGTCGTCCTCGACAAGACCGGAACCGTGACGACCGGCCGGATGGCGCTGCTCGACGTGCACGTGGCGAGCGGGGCCGACGAGGCCGACGAGGCCGACGAGGCCGAGGTGTTGCGGCTGGCGGGCGCGGTCGAGAACGCATCCGAGCACCCCATCGCGGCCGCGGTGGCGCGGGGCGCGACCGAACGGGTCGGGACGCTGCCCGACGTCGAAGAGTTCACCAACCACGAAGGCCTGGGCGTACAGGGCCTCGTCGACGGACACGCCGTGCTGGTGGGCCGGGCGTCACTGCTGGAGCAGTGGAGCCAGCCGCTGACCTCGGACCTGGCCGCGGCGAAGGCCGCCGCCGAGGAGCAGGGCCGCACGGCCATCGCGGTCGCCTGGGACGGCGCCGCCCGCGCGGTGCTGGTGGTCGGCGACACGGTGAAGCCGACGTCGGCCCAGGCCGTCGCCGAGCTGCGCGCGCTGGGCCTGACCCCGGTCCTGCTCACCGGCGACAACGCCGCGGTCGCGCGGACGGTGGCGGCGCAGGTCGGCATCGACGCGGGCGACGTGATCGCGGAGGTGCTCCCCGCCGACAAGGTCGCGGTGGTGCAGCGGCTGCAGTCAGAGGGCAGGGTCGTGGCGATGGTCGGGGACGGGGTCAACGACGCCGCCGCGCTCGCGACCGCCGACCTCGGCCTGGCGATGGGCACCGGCACCGACGCGGCCATCGAGGCGGGTGACATCACGCTGGTCCGCGGTGATCTGCGCGCGGCCGCGGACGCGATCCGGCTCTCGCGGCGCACCCTGCGCACGATCAAGGGCAACCTGTTCTGGGCGTTCGCCTACAACGTGGCCGCCCTGCCACTCGCCGCGGCCGGGCTGCTCAACCCGATGATCGCCGGCGCGGCCATGGCGTTCAGCTCGGTGTTCGTGGTGAGCAACAGCCTGCGGCTGCGGAGGTTCACCGGCAACCACCGCTAGATCCGGCGACACCAGGTGGGCCGCGGCGACGCGGCCCACCTCGTGCGGGCGTGACCGTGGTCCGCCGCCGGAGGCCGCCCTGTTGGGGCCCGCCTCCGGGGGGTAAACCAGCAGGGGTGGCTGAGACGACGTCGACAATCAGGCCGCCGCGACGAACGGTGCTGACACCCGTCATCGCGCTGGTACTGCTCGTGGTGGTGTGGGGGCGCGCCCTCCCGACGCCGGTGATGCTGCTCGTCGGGGCGGCACTGGTCGCCGCGGTGCTGGTCGCGGTCTACCACGCCGAGGTCGTCGCGCACCGGATCGGGGAGCCGTTCGGCTCCCTGACCCTCGCGGTCGCGGTCACCGTCATCGAGGTCGGTCTGATCCTCAGCCTGATGGCGACGGGCGGCCCGGAGACCGCCACGCTGGCGCGTGACACGGTCTTCGCGGCCATCATGATCACCTGCAACGGGATCGTCGGCCTGTGTCTGCTGGTCGGCACGCTGCACCACCGCGTGGTGGCCTTTCACGCCGGCGGCAGCAGTGGAGCACTCGCCACGGTGATCACGCTGGCGACGCTGTGCCTGGTGCTGCCCGCGTTCACCACGACGACGACCGGACCGACCTTCTCCGAGTCGCAGCTGGTGTTCGCGGCGATCGTGTCCATCGCGCTGTACGGCGTCTACGTCTTCGTGCAGACCGTGTGGCACCGCGACTACTTCCTGCCGGTACCCGTGGAGGGCAGCGACCGCACGCCGGTGCACCTGCCACCGCCGTCGAACCGGACGACGCTGATCAGCCTCGTGCTGCTGATCGGCTCACTGGTCGCGGTCGTCGGGCTGGCCAAGACGGCGTCACCGGCCATCGAGTCCGGGGTCACGGCGATCGGTGCGCCACTGTCGGTCGTGGGGGTCGCGATCGCCCTGCTCGTGCTGCTGCCGGAGACCCTCGCCGCCGTCCGGGCCGCCCGTCGCAACCGCCTCCAGACCAGCTTCAACCTCGCCCTCGGCTCGGCTCTGGCCAGCATCGGGCTGACCATCCCCGGCATCGCGGTGGCGTCGATCTGGACCGAGGGCCCGCTGCTGCTCGGTCTGGGGGCCACCGAGACGGTGCTGCTCGCGCTCACGGCGGTGGTCGGGACGCTGACGGTCAGCGAGGGGCTCGCCACCGTCCTGCAGAGCGCGGTGCACCTGCTCATCTTCGCGGCGTTCCTGTTCATCGCGATCACACCGTGAGCACCACCCCGTTGACCTGCACCGGGGTCGAGGTTGCAGGCTGGACGTCATGAGTGCGCAGCCCGGAACGGGCCCCGACGCCACCGTCCGCTCCGAGCTGTTCGGCCCGTCCCGGCGCGCCACCACGATCGGGCTGGTACTGCTGATCAGCCTGGTGGCCTTCGAGTCGATGGGGGTCGGCACCGCGATGCCGGCGCTCGTGGCCGACCTCGGCGCGGTGTCGTCCTACGCCTGGCCCTTCGTCGCGTTCATGGGGGCGGCGGTCGCCGGCACGGTGCTCGGCGGGCGCTGGTGCGACCTGTCCGGCCCCCGGGTCCCGCTGATCGCGGCGCCGGTGCTGTTCGGGATCGGACTGCTGGTCGCAGGGACGGCGGGCACGATGGCGCAGCTCCTGGCCGGGCGGGTGCTGCAGGGCCTCGGGGCCGGCGCCCAGGCCGTCGCGGTCTACGTGCTGATCGCGGCGGTGTACGCCGACCGGGCCCGGCCGGCCGTGTTCGCGCTGATCTCCTCGGCGTGGGTGCTGCCGGCACTGATCGGGCCGCCCGTCGCCGGCCTCGTCACCGAACGGCTGTCCTGGCACTGGGTGTTCCTCGGCCTGGTCCCGGTCGTGCTGCTCGTGCCGTCCATGCGCCGGTTGCTGCCGTCCGGGGTGTTTCGCGCGCGGCGCGGGATCCCCGCCGTCGTGGCCGGGCGCGGCCTTCTGGCCGGGGCGTTCTTCACCGTGAACTCCTACCTGCCGCTCATGCTGGCCGGCACCCACGGTTGGTCGCTGGCGGCCGCCGGGCTCCCGCTGATCGTGGGATCGCTGGGCTGGTCGGCGGCATCGGCGTGGCAGGGCCGCCATCCGGACCTGTACCGGCCGGCGCTGCTGCGGGTGGGGTTCGTCGGCGTCGCGATCGGCACGGCCGGGCTACTGCTCGTCGCGCCGTCCTGGGGTACGCCGTGGCTCGCGCTGCCGGTGTGGGGTGTCGCCGGGGTCGGGATGGGGCTCGGCTTCGCGTCGGTGTCCTACCTGCTGCTGCAGCAGTCGGGAGCGGGCGAGGTCGGTTTCCACAGCTCCGCCGCGCAGATGGCGGACCAGCTCACGACCGCCGCGATGATCGGCGCGGGCGGCGCGCTGCTCGCCCTGCTGGGCTCCCCCGCCACGGCCCTGCCCGTGCTGCTCGCGGTGCTGACCGGCCTCGCGGTGCTCGGTGCCACGATCGCGGGCCGCAGCGCGGCACGCCCCGCCGCGTGAGCCCGGCTACCCCGGTTCCCCCCGGCGCTTGCGGTAGAGGATCCAGACCAGGTCGACGAGGGCGACCACGGCCAGCACCGTCAGGACGACACCGAACCAGGGCAGGCCCACGCGGAAGGAGATGACGGCCCCGACGGCGCAGACCAGCAGGCCGAACGTGGCCAGGACCGCGCGCAGGGTCAGCGCGCTGCGCCCGGGCGTCGAGCCGGCGAAGCCGGCGGTGGGGTCGTGATATCCGGGAAGGCCGCGTTCGTAGTCCGCCCGGGTCCGCCGCTGCCGGCGCCCGGCCGGGTCGTGCCCGCTCCCCTGCTCACTCATGCCGTTCCTCCTCTGCCCGCCCCGCTCAGCCCGGCAGGGTCTCGCCGCCGAGTGGCGCCAGCACCTCACCGGTGTAGTACGACGACAGCTGCTCGGCGGCGAAGAACACGTAGGACGGCGCGATCTCGTCCGGCTGTGCCGCCCTGCCCATCGGCGTCTGGGCGCCGAACGACTCCACCTTCTCCGGCGGCATCGTGGACGGGATGAGCGGAGTCCAGACCGGTCCGGGAGCCACACAGTTGACCCGGATGCCCCGGTCGACCAGGGCCTGGGCCAGCGAGTAGGTCAGCGCGGTCACCGCGCCCTTGCTCGCCGAGTAGTCGATCAGCGACCTGTTGCCGCGCAACCCGTTCACCGACCCGGTGTTGATGATGGAGCTGCCCTGGCCCAGGTGCGGCAGCGCCGCCTTCGTCACCCGGAAGTAGCTGTGCACGTTGACGTCGAAGGTGCGCAGCCAGCGCTCGTCACTGATCTTCTCGAGCTCCTCCTCGGTCTCCTGCGTGGCCACGTTGTTGACCAGGACGTCGAGCCGTCCGAGCTCGGCGACGGTGCGTTCCACCACCGCCCGGCAGTGGGCGGGGTCGGCGAGGTCGCCCCGGATGGTCAGGGAACGCCGACCCTGGGCGCGCACCAGTTCGGCGGTGTGCTCCGCGTCGGCGTCCTCGGACAGGTAGGCCAGCGCGACGTCGGCCCCCTCCTTCGCGAACGCCACGCACACCGCCCGGCCGATTCCCGAATCTCCGCCGGTGACGAGGGCCACCTCCCCGTCGAGCAGGCCGCGCCCGACGTACCCCTCCATCTCGTCACGGGGTTTCGGCTGCATCGCGCGGGTCTCACCCGGTGGTTCCTGCTGCTGGGC
>NZ_JAAXKZ010000163.1 GCF_012911875.1 Pseudonocardia bannensis
CGAGGCCGGCGCCCAGCCCGCCGACGTGCAGCCGGCCCAGGCCACGGCGTCCGACGGCTGGGCGCCGGCCTCGTCCGCGACGATCCACCCCGGCGTACTGACCGTCACCGAGGGCGGCGGGCGCCGGAACCCGGGGAGGCCCCCGCCGGGCTCGACGTCCCGACCGAGCCGTTCCTCCGCGTGGAGGCCGTGGGCCACCAGCATCGCGAACCGGTCGAGAACGAGAGGCCGACCGGACCGATGGACCTCGCCGCCGCGGCGCGACCGGAACGGGAACCGGCCGCCGGCGCCGAGCCGCGGCGCCGCAGGCACGCCCGCCCGGAGCCCGAGGACGAGGGAGAGCAGCTCTCGGCGTCGTCCGACCTGGCCGGCGTGCCGGCGCTGGCGTTCCTGATGGGTGACCCGATGGGACTGTTCAGCCCGGCGGAGAAACCCGGGCGGCACCGCCGTCCCGACTGATCCCCGGCGGGCTCGTCCGGGCCCGCAGCCAGCCCAGCAGGGCGGCCCGGCCGAGCACCGCGGGATCAGCGCCGAAGGGTTCCAGCGCGGACACCACCAGGGCGGCCCGGGGGAGCAGCCGCTGCCAGTCCCGGGCCCGCGCGAGTGGGTGGACGGGGTCGTCGCGCAGCCCGGCGATCCCAGCGGGGACGTCCAGCGTGCGCAGCGCCTGCGGGGTGGGCCCGGGCTCGGCTGCGGCCGCGTCGAGGGCGTCGGCCAGCCCTGCGCCGAAGCCCTGCCACGCGCGTGCGAGTTCGGCCGCCAGCCACGGCGGTGCGCCGGCCCGCGCCTGCTCGACGGCGGCCGCCACACCACCCCGACGGACCTGCGCGGCGGTCACCCGGGCGGCCAGCGCCGCGGGCGCGTCACCGGCCGGCCCGGTCCAGGCCGGGAGCGCGAGCAGCAGCCCCGCCAATGCGTTCGCGGCACCCGGGTCCTCGCCGAGTCGCTCGGCCGCCCACGCCGCCGCGACGTGCGCGCCGAGTGAGATCCCACCCACGAGCAGCGTGCCCACGGGCTTCCCGGTGGCCGGGTCGAGAGTGTCGTGGAGTGCCGCATCGAGCGCCGAACGGTAGCCGGCGATGAGATGTCCACCACGTTCCGGGGCGGGGGCGACCAGGGGGATGCCGAGAGCGGTCAGCGGCGCCGCGAAAACCGCCCTCACGAATCGGTCATCCGAGCCGGAACCCGGCAGAACGACGGCCGTCACTCCGCTCGGCGAGAGCGCCGTACCGCCGCCCGCGGCGAACTCCGGAATCGTCGACACGCGCGGGCTCCGTTCGCAGCACAGGCGTCCTTGCAGGGGCACGTATCAGGTTTCCCGCGCGTTACGATTTGCAGGGTAGCGGCCGAGTCGCCGAGGACGGCCCGCGCCCGAGCAGCCGAGGAGAGAGATGGGCAGCACGGACGGTGGGTCATTCCGCCGTATGCTTCGCAAGCTGACCAGTGACGTCGAGACGCTGGACGCCGACGACCTGTCAGAGGACGCAGAGCGCTCCGGGGCGCAGCGTGCATGCGACTGCGCCTGCGGTCAGGAGGTGACCGTCCTGGGTAGGCTCCGCAGTGTGGAGTTCTGCCCACAGGAGGCGGACGCGTCCCTGGAGGCGGAGCTGTTCGACGGCACCGAGGGAGTGACGCTGGTCTGGATGGGCCGACGCCGGATCCCGGGCATCGAGCCCGGGCGGACGATGCGGGTTCGCGGGAGGATCTCCGTGCGCGACGGCCGCAAGGTGCTCTACAACCCGTATTACGAGATCTGCCAGGCGCAGTGACCGGTCCCCATCGCGCCGGCCGCGACGTCCACCACTCCGAGGACCCCACCGTGCGGATGCCGGTGGTCCCCGCTGCGCCGGACGAGCAGCCCGAGCGGGAGATGCCCACGATGCTCGAGCAGATGGGCGGAGTGGCCGGTATCGCCTACTCGACGGTCCCGGTCGTCGTGTTCGTCGTGGTCAACCTGATCACCGCGTTGCAGCCGGCCCTGATCGCCGCGCTCGCCACCGGGGCGGCCATCGCGATCTGGCGGCTCATCCGGCGCGAGGCGCTGCAACCCGCGATCTCCGGACTGATCGGGGTCGGGGTCTGCGCGTTCATCGCCAACCGCACCGGCGAGGCCCGGGACTTCTACCTGCCCGGCCTGCTCTACAGCGCGTTCTTCGGGCTGGCCTTCCTGGTCTCGGTGATCGTCCGCTGGCCGCTGGCCGGGGTGATCTGGCACGGGATCAACGGCGACGGTCACGGCTGGCGTAGCGACCCCCGGATGTTGCGCGCCTACACGTTCGCCAGCCTGCTGTGGGCGCTGGTCTTCGTGGCGCGCGTCGTCGTGCAGGGCTGGCTATACAACGCCGACGAGGCGAACTGGCTGGGCATCGCCCGGCTGGTCATGGGCTACCCGCTCCTCGGGGTCGCGTTGCTCGGCACGATCTGGGCCGTGCGCCGGGCCCGCCGGGTCCCGCAGCCGGCCGTCTGAGGCGGCCGGCGGCGCCGCCGGACCCGGTCACTGCTTGAGCGCCGCCCGGATCTCCTCCTCGACCACCGACGTCGCGACGAACAGCAGTTCGTCGCCCGGCTCGAGAGCGTCGTCGGCCTGCGGCACGATGACCCGCCCGCCGCGCAGGATGGCCACCAGCGCCGAGTCCTTCGGCAGCCGCAGCGACCGCACCGGCCGCCCGGCCAGCGGGGTGTCGGCCGGCAGCGTGACCTCGACGAGGTTGGCCTGGCCCTGCCGGAAGGTCATCAGCCGGACCAGGTCGCCGACCGCGACGGCCTCCTCCACGAGTGCGGCGAGCAGCCGCGGGGTGGACACCGCGACGTCGACACCCCAGTTGTCGTTGAACAGCCACTCGTTCCGCGGGTCGTTCACCCGCGCCACCACCCGGCGGACCCCGAACTCGGTCTTCGCCAGCAACGAGACCACCAGGTTGACCTTGTCGTCCCCGGTGGCGGCGATGACGACGTCGCAGCGCTCGAGCCCGGCCTCCTCGAGCGAGGCCAGCTCGCAGGCGTCGGCGTGCACCCATTCGGCCTTCTCGATGGTCTCGGGTTCGACGTTGGCGAGCTCGCGCTCGATCAGCATCACCTGGTGCTCGCTCTCCACCAGCTCGAGCGCGATCGAACGACCGACCGCACCGGCTCCCGCGATCGCCACCCGCATCCGGATCAACCCTCCTGGGGCGGGGCTGCTGCCGCCGCCGTCACATCGCTGACCGTGCCGGACACCGCCGCCACGTAGACCGTGTCCTCGGCCTGTACCGCAGTGTCCGCCTTCGGCAGCACTCCGGTCCCGAACCGGACGATGAACGCCACCCGGGATCCCGTCGCCTCCTCCAGCTCGCGCACCGGGCGCCCGATCCACTCCTCGTGGATGGGCAGCGGCAGCACCGCCACGGTGCCGGACGGTTCGCGCCACGCGGTGGCCACGCCGTCGGGCAGCAGCATCCGCATCAGCCGGTCCGTGCTCCACGGCACCGTGGCCACGGTCGGGATGCCGAGCCGTTCGTAGACCGCGGCGCGCTTGGCGTCGTAGATGCGGGCGACGACGCGCTCGATGCCGAAGCTCTCCCGGGCCACCCGGGCGGCGATGATGTTGGAGTTGTCGCCGCTGGACACCGCGGCGAAGGCCTGTGCCTTCTCCACCCCGGCCTCGATCAGGACGTCCCGGTGGAAGCCCATTCCGACGACCTGCCGGCCGCGGAAGTCGGGGCCGAGCCGGCGGAACGCCTGCGGGTCGCGGTCGATGACGGCAACCTCGTGACCGAGTCGCTCGAGGCCGGCCGCGAGCGACGCACCGACGCGCCCGCATCCCATGATCACGACGTACATCGCGGTGCCCTCCTAGTGGCGTCTACCCCGATGACCAGGCACCGTAGCCCGCGGGCGCGAACGCTATCGCGTTGCATGCCGCGTCGCAGGAGCGCATAGGCTGCCGTCGTGTCCAAGCTCGCCGTCGCGGTGAAGCGGATCGTGGTCGGGCGCCCGCAACGGAGCGACCGTCTGTCCCACAACCTGCTCCCGAAACGGATCGCCCTCCCGGTGTTCGCCTCCGACGCCCTGTCGTCGGTCGCGTACGCCCCGGAGGAGATCTTCCTGATGCTGTCGGTGGCCGGGATCACCGCCTACGCGTTCGCGCCGTGGGTGGGCCTCGCCGTCGCAGTCGTGCTCATCACGGTGGTCACCAGCTACCGGCAGAATGTGCGCGCCTACCCCTCGGGAGGTGGCGACTACGAGGTCGCCACGAAGAACCTGGGCCGGTACGCCGGATTGACGGTCGCGTCGGCGCTGCTGGTCGACTACACGCTCACCGTCGCGGTCTCGATCTCGGCGGCCGCGGCCAACGTCGGCGCGCTGGTCCCGTTCGTCGCCGAGCACAAGGTCGGGTTCGCGGTGACGGCGATCGTGCTGCTCACCGCGGTGAACCTGCGCGGTCTGCGGGAGGCCGGGACGGCGTTCGCGCTGCCGACCTACGCGTTCATGATCGGCGTCGGATCGATGGTCGTGTGGGGACTGACCCGCGTCCTGCTCCTCGGTGACGACGTCCGCGCCGTGAGCGCCGACCTGGAGCTGGTGGGAGAGGCCGACGCCCTCACCGGCCTCGCGCTCGTGCTGCTGCTGCTGCGCAGCTTCACCCAGGGGTGCGCCGCGCTGACCGGCGTCGAGGCGATCGCGAACGGGGTGCCGGCGTTCCGGAAGCCGAAGGCGGAGAACGCCGCGAAGACCCTGACGATGCTGGGTGTGATCTCGGTGAGCCTGTTCCTCGGGCTGATCGCACTCGCGAACCTGACCGGCGTCAAGATCGCCGAGAACCCCGCCCACCAGTTCCCCGACGCCCCTCCGGGGTACGTGCAGCAGACCCTGGTGGCCCAGCTCGCCGACGCGGTGTTCACCGACTTCCGGCCCGCCTACTTCTTCGTCGTGGTGGTGACGGCGCTGATCCTGGTGCTGGCCGCGAACACCGCGTTCAACGGCTTCCCGGTGCTCGGCTCGATCCTGGCCCAGGACCGCTGGCTGCCCCGGCAGCTGCACACCCGAGGCGACCGGCTGGCCTTCTCCAACGGGATCGTGCTCCTGGCCGGCTTCGCGATCCTGCTCGTGATCGGCTTCCAGGCCGAGGTGACCCGGCTGATCGCGCTCTACACCGTCGGGGTGTTCACCGCGTTCACACTGAGCCAGACCGGAATGGTCCGGCACTGGCAGCGCCTGCTCGCCACCGAGACCGATCCGGACGAGCGGCGCCGGATGCACCGCGCTCGAATGATCAACGGCTTCGGGGCGGTGATGACCGGGCTGGTGCTCGTGACGGTCCTGATCACCAAGTTCACCCGCGGTGCGTGGATCGCGATCGCCGCGATGGCCGCGTTCTTCCTGCTGATGACCGCCATCCAGAAGCACTACGACCGGGTCACCGCAGAGCTGGTGGCCGGCGAGTCCGACGCCGTGCTCCCCTCGCGCAACCACGCGATCGTGCTGGTCTCGACGCTGCACAAGCCGACGCTGCGCGCGGTCGCCTACGCCCGCGCCACCCGGCCGGACGTGCTGGAGGCGGTGACCGTCAACGTCGACGACGCCGACACCAAGCGGCTGGTGGCCGACTGGGGCAAGCGCAAGCTGCCGGTCCCGCTCAAGGTCATCGAATCGCCCTACCGGGAGATCACCAAACCGGTGCTCGACTACGTGAAACGGATCCGCAGCGACAACCCGCGCGACGTGGTGACCGTGTTCATCCCCGAGTACGTGGTGGGCCACTGGTGGGAACAGATCCTGCACAACCAGAGCGCGCTGCGGCTCAAGGGCCGGCTGCTCTTCCAGCCCGGAGTGATGGTGACCAGCGTTCCCTGGCAGCTCGAGTCCTCGGAGCGGGCGGCGCGGCGGCGCCCGCAGACCGCCCCCGGCATGACCCGGCGGGGCTACCCCTCCCTCGCGCAGCTGCCCGGTGAGCCGGCCGGCCCCGGCGGCAACGGCGAGCGGACCCCGGTGAGTCAGGACGGCCGTGGCTGAGCGGCTGGACTGGACCGACCGGGTCCTCGACCTGGAGGTCGGGCCGATCGCGCACGGCGGGCACTGCGTCGCCCGCTTCGGCGATGGGCATGGCCGCGTGGTGTTCGTCCGGCACGCGCTGCCCGGCGAGCGGGTGCGCGCGGTGGTCACAGAGGACGCCGGCGGGGCGTTCTGCCGCGCCGACGCGATCGCCGTGCTGCGCCCCGCCCCGACGCGGGTCGAGGCACCGTGCCCGTGGGCCCGGGCGGGCGGCTGCGGGGGCTGCGACCTGCAGCACGCGACCCCTGCCGCCCAGCGCGCTCTGAAGGCCGACGTGGTGCGCGAGCAGCTGCGCCGGCTCGCCGGCATCGACCGCGAGGTCGAGGTCGAGGAGCTGCCCGGTGGGGCTCTGGGGTGGCGGCAGCGGGTCCGGCTCGCCGTCGACGACGAGGGCCGCGCCGGCCTGCGCGCCCACCGCAGCCATGAGGTGCTGCCCATCGCCGACTGCCTGCTCGCACCGGCGGGAACCCTGCCGCCGCTGCTGGCTCACCGGTTCACCCCGGGCAGCGAGGTGGAGGTCGCCGTCGACGCGGACGGGGTGGTGCACACCGACAGCGACGACACCGCCGGGACGGCCGGGCGCACCGTGCAGCGCGCCGCCGGCCGGGAGTGGATGCTCTCGCCGGGCACCTTCTGGCAGGTCCATCCGGCTCTCGCCGACACCCTGGCCACCGTCGTCGGGAAGTGGGCCGACGCACCGCGCGGTGGGACCGCGTGGGACCTCTACGGCGGGGTCGGGCTGTTCGCCGCGGTGCTTGCCGGGCAGGTCGGTCGCGACGGCGTGGTGACCGTCGTCGAGTCCTCGCGGCGTGCGGTCGAGGACGGCCGGGCCGCGCTCGCCGACCTGTCGCAGGTGGACTGGCGGGTCGGCCGGGTCGAGCGGGTGCTGAGCGGGCTCACCGGCCGGCCGGACGTCGTGGTGGCGGATCCGCCGCGCAAGGGCCTGGGTGCGTCGCTGGTCGACGCGTTGTGTGCCCGCGCGCCCGAGCGGGTCGTTCACGTCGCCTGCGATCCGGCGGCCCTGGCGCGCGACGTCGCGCTGTTCGCCGAGCGCGGCTACCGGCTGGCCGAGCTGCGGGCGTTCGACGCGTTCCCGATGACCCATCACATGGAGTGCGTCGCGCTGCTGACCCGCACCTGACGCCCCACCCCGCGAGTCGGCACTCTCGGGAGCGCGAATCGGCGTTTCAGGAGGGTGGGTCGGCGGTATCGCGCCGTGGGGTCCGGCACCACGCCGTTGTGGCGTCCGGGCCGGTGCCCCGGGCCCACGGCAGATTCCCTGCGACGATGATCGGCGGTGCCGCGGATGGTCCGCCGGCGCGATCGGAGGTGGCCGGTGGGTGGGCTCGCAGCGCACGTCGAGGACTGGGCGCCGGGACCGGTGCAGTCCTCGGCACGGCTGGATCGCTGGCCGTCCGACGCGTTCGCCGGGGTGCTCGACCAGCCGTCGCCGATCCACGCGTCCGGTGACCCGCTCCCACCTCTGTGGCACTGGTTCCACTTCCTCGACCACCCCGCGCAGGCCGAGCTCGGCGAGGACGGCCATCCGGCGGCCGGGCACTTCCTGCCGCCGATCCCGGACCGGCGGCGGATGTTCGCCGGAGCACGACTCGAGGTCCGCGAACCGATGCGCATCGGCGAGGAGATCGTCCGCCGCTCCGTGCTGGCCGACGTGACGCCCAAGCAGGGCCGCAGCGGGGACATGCTGTTCGTGACGGTCCGCCACGAGTTCCTGCGCGACGGCTCGGCCGTGGTGGTCGAGGAGCAGGACATCGTCTACCGCAGCCAGCCGGCGGGGGAGCAGCGTGGTGGGCCGCCCGTGCCGGCGTCCGCCGAACCGGGACCGGCGCCGGCCGGGGCCTGGCGGGCCCGCCTCGATCCGGACCCGGCCATGTTGTTCCGGTTCAGTGCCCTGACGTACAACACCCACCGCATCCACTACGACCGGCCCTACGTCACCGGGGTCGAGGGCTACCCGGATCTGGTGGTGCACGGCCCGCTGCTCGCGCTGCTGCTGCTCGAGCTGCCCCGCCGGCACGCCCCGGACCGCCCGGTGACCGGCTTCGCGTTCCGGTTGAGCCGACCGGCTTTCGCCGGCACGCCGATCGTCGCCGACGGCGTGCCCGGGCCCGGGCCGGACGTGGAGCTCAGGGCGGGTGTACCGGGGCAGCCCCCGTCGATCACCGGGACGGGGCGGCTGGGCGCAGCGCGCCCCTAGCAGCCGTGGCCGCGGCCCGCCCAGCCGGGCGGGCGGTTCGACGGCGCCGGTAGGTCCCCGGCACGATGCACCGGGGAAGCGTACGGACAAGGTTGGATAGAGGATCGTGACGACGTCCATTCAGCAGCGGATCGCCGACGAGCTCGGCGTGCGCCCGCACCAGGTGGCCGCGGCCGTCGACCTGCTCGACGGCGGTGCGACGGTGCCGTTCATCGCCCGGTACCGCAAGGAGGCCACCGGCACCCTCGACGACACCCAGCTGCGCACGCTGGAGGAGCGGCTGCGCTACCTGCGTGAGCTCGAGGACCGCCGCGTCGCCGTGCTCGACTCGATCCGCAGCCAGGGCAAGCTCGACGAGGCCCTGGAGGCGCAGGTCCTCGCCGCCGACTCCAAGGCCCGGCTCGAGGACATCTACCTGCCCTACAAGCCCAAGCGCCGCACGAAGGCGATGGTGGCGCGGGAGAACGGCCTGGAGCCGCTCGCCGACACGCTGCTGAACGATCCGGCGCAGGACCCGCAGGCGGTGGCCGCGGGGTACCTCAACGAGAACGTGGCCGACGTCGCCGCGGCGCTCGAGGGTGCCCGGTCCATCCTCGTCGAGCGCTTCGCCGAGGACGCCGACCTGATCGGCGGGCTGCGCGAGCGGATGTGGACCAGGGGCCGGCTGGTCTCGAAGGTCCGCGAGGGCAAGGAGACCGCGGGGTCGAAGTTCTCCGACTACTTCGACTTCTCCGAGCCGTTCACCAAGCTGCCCAGCCACCGGATCCTGGCGGTGCTCCGCGGGGAGAAGGAGGAGGTGCTCGACGTCGCGCTCGAGCCCGACGAGACGCCCGCCGAGCCCGGGGTGCCCACCGACTTCGAGCGCACCATCGCCGCGAACTTCGGCATCGCCGACCAGGGCCGGCCGGCCGACAAGTGGCTCGGCGACGTCGTGCGCTGGGCCTGGCGCACCCGGATCCTGCTGCACCTGGGCATCGACATCCGGGTCCGGCTGCGCACGGCCGCCGAGGAGGGCGCGATCGCGGTCTTCGCGACGAACCTGCGCGACCTGCTGCTCGCCGCCCCCGCCGGCACCCGGGCGACGATGGGTCTCGACCCGGGGCTGCGGACCGGTGTGAAGGTCGCCGTGGTCGACGCGACCGGCAAGGTCGTCGCCACCGACACGGTGTACCCGCACGAGCCGCGCCGGGACTGGAACGGGGCGCTCGCGACCCTGACCAAGCTGGCCGCGACGCACGGCGTCGAGCTCATCGCGATCGGCAACGGCACCGCGTCGCGGGAGACCGACAAGCTGGCCGGTGAGCTCGTCACGAACAACCCGGGGCTGAAGCTGACCAAGGTGATGGTCAGCGAGGCCGGTGCGTCGGTGTACTCGGCGTCGGCCTACGCCTCGGCCGAGCTGCCGGACCTGGACGTGTCGGTGCGCGGCGCGGTCTCGATCGCGCGGCGGCTGCAGGACCCGCTGGCCGAGCTGGTGAAGATCGACCCGAAGTCGATCGGCGTCGGGCAGTACCAGCACGACCTGCCCGAGTCCGCGCTGTCCCGCTCGCTCGATGCGGTCGTCGAGGACTGCGTGAACGCCGTCGGGGTCGACCTCAACAGCGCCTCCGCGCCGCTGCTGCGCCGGGTCTCGGGGATCACCGAGTCGCTCGCGGCGAGCATCGTCGGCCACCGCGACGCCAACGGGCCGTTTCGTACCCGTGCCGCCCTGAACGACGTGCCGCGGCTGGGCCCGAAGGCGTTCGAACAGTGCGCAGGCTTCCTGCGCATCCGCGGGGGCGACGAGCCCCTCGACGTCTCCGGGGTGCACCCGGAGGCCTACCCGGTGGTGCGGCGGATCGTCGCGAAGTCCGGCGGGGACGTCGCGACCCTGCTCGGCAACGCGCCGAAGCTGGCGTCGCTGCGCCCGAAGGACTTCGTCGACGACAGGTTCGGGCTGCCGACCGTCACCGACATCCTCGCCGAGCTGGAGAAGCCCGGTCGTGACCCGCGGCCGGCGTTCCGGACCGCGACCTTCGCCGAGGGCGTCCACAAGATCTCCGACCTGCGGCCGGGGATGCTGTTGGAGGGTGTCGTGACCAACGTCGCGGCCTTCGGCGCGTTCGTCGACGTGGGCGTCCACCAGGACGGTCTCGTCCACGTCTCGGCGATGTCGAAGAACTTCGTGTCCGACCCGCGCGAGGTCGTCAAGTCCGGGGACGTCGTGAAGGTCAAGGTGCTGGACGTCGATGAGGCCCGCAAGCGGATCTCGCTGACCCTGCGCCTCGACGACGAGCCGGGCGCCGGCAAGGGGCGGCGCGGGAACGAAGACCGCGGCGACCAGCAGCGCGGCGACCAGCAGCGCGGGGGAGAGCGGCGCGGGGGAGAGCGGCGAGGCGGGGACCGCGGTGGCCCGCGCGGGAACGGCAAGCGCGGCGGGGACAACCGCGGCGGCGGGAACGACCGCCGCGGTGGCGGTGAT
>NZ_JAAXKZ010000164.1 GCF_012911875.1 Pseudonocardia bannensis
GGCGTGGGCGGGCGGGGCCGGGGCCTCGATGCCCAGCAGCGGGCAGGCCAGCCAGCCCTCAGGGATCCCGAAGCCGTCCACCAGGGTGCGCGCGTGCGGGCGCAGTGCCCCGCACAGCTCGTTGACCGCGGCGGTGACGGCCCGGCTGCGGGCCGCGGTGAACCGGCCGTGCTCGACGAACCAGGCCCGTTCGGCCTCGATCACCGACAGCGCGTGCAGGTCGCACACCTGCGCGAGCAGCGCGCGCACGCCCGCGTCCCCGGTGCGCTCGACGGCCGCGGCGAACGCGTCGAACACGACCCGGTCGACGTGTGCCCGCGCCGCGCGCAGCAGGTGGTTCTGGGCCGCGTTGAAGATCCCGAACTGGTCGGCGCCCGGGGCGAGCGCCGCGCGCAGCCGCCGGGCGAGCGAGGCGAGCAGGTGCTCCTCGCGGTCGGCCAACAGCCGCCGCTGGTAGGCGCGGTCGCGCAGGTCGCGGTGGCGGACCTGGCCGACCAGCGCCTGCACGCCGCTGCGCTCCACGACCGCCCCCGCGACCTGGTCACCGACGAACCGGGCCATCCCCAGCGGGCTGAGCCCCTTGACCCGGGCGCCGTACTCCGACAGCAGGCCCTTGGCCACCAGCTGCAGCAGCACCGTGTTGTCGCCCTCGAACGTGGTGAACACGTCCGTGTCGGCCTTGAGCTGTGGCAGCAGGTTCTCGGCGAGGTATCCCGCGCCCCCGCAGGCCTCCCGGCACGCCTGGATCGTCGCCGTCGCGTGCCAGGTGCCGACGGCCTTGACCCCGGCGGCCTTCGTCTCCAGCGCGCGCTGCGCGTCCTCGTCGGAGGCGGCCCCGGGCGCCTGCACGTCGTGCATGGCGGAGACGAGCTCCTCCTGGGCGAAGTGCAGCGCGTAGGTCGTGGCCAGCGCGGGCAGCAGCTTGCGCTGGTGGGCGAGGTAGTCGAGGACGACCACCTCCTCGCCGGTGGCCGGGTCGCTGAACTGCCGCCGGGTCTCGCCGTAGCGGACCGCGATGGCCAGCGCCTTCTGCGCCGCGCTCCCGGCGCCGCCGGCAACACTGATCCGGCCGCGGACGAGGGTGCCCAGCATCGTGAAGAAGCGGCGGGTCTCGTTCTCGATCGAACTGGAGTAGGTGCCGTCCGGCGCCACGTCGGCGAAGCGGTTGAGCAGCGCCTCGCGCGGGACCCGGACGTGGTCGAACGCCAGCCTGCCGTTGTCGACGCCGTTGAGACCGGCCTTACGGCCGCAGTCGGTGATCGTCACGCCGGGCAGCGCCGCACCGGACCCGGACCGGATCGGGACGAGCAGCGCGTGCACGCCGTGGGATCGGCCCCCGGTGATGAGCTGCGCGAACACCACGGCCATGCGTCCGTCGCGCGCGGCGTTGCCGATGTAGTCCTTGCGCGCCGAGGGGCCGGGGGTGTGGACGACGAACTCCTGCGTCGCCGGGTCGTACGTGGCGGTCGTGCCGAGGTTCTGGACGTCGGATCCGTGCCCGGTCTCGGTCATCGCGAAGCAGCCGGGCAGATCCCCGTCCATGATCGCCCGCAGGTACCGGTCGTGGTGGCGCGCCGTGCCCAGCTCCTGCACGGCGCCGCCGAACAGGCCCCACTGCACACCGGCCTTGACCAGCAGTGACAGATCGCCGTAGCCGAGCATCTGGAATGCGGTGACCACGCCGCCGACGTCCCCACCGCCGCCGTGGGCCGGGTCGAACCCGGTGCGCGGGCGGCCGCTCTGCGCGATCTGGAACATGCCGTCGGTGACCCGCTCGCGGTGCTCGTCGGTGCTCAGGTCGGGGTCGGGGTGCAGCCGGATCTGCCCCATCTGCTCGCGCACGTCGTCGCGCACGGCGGCCCAGCGGCCGTCGAGCACCTTCTGCAGGGCGGCGACATCGATGCCGGCATCGGCGGCCATGCGTCCTCCTCGTCCGGAGCGGGCTCGGGTGCACCTGTGAGGCCGGAGAGGCCGGCCCAGGCGAGATCGGTGAGGTGGGCGGCCAGCGCCTCGCGGGACATCCCGGACGGGCGGGCCAGCCAGTTGTCCGCCGCCGCGTGCACCATCCCGACGACGCCGTGCCCCCACGGCACGGCCGCGGCGGGGTCGCCGCCGGTGCGTTCGAGCTGTGCGGCGATGACGGTGGCGGCGTGGTCCCCCATGTGGGAGACGAGGTCGCGCACCGGATCGGCCGGAACGTCGCCGGTGTCGCGGGTACTGCGCGGGGGCCGGTGCACCACGAAGCGGTAGACCTCGGGGTCGGCCTCGATGAGCCGCAGGTACGCCTCGATCCCCGCGGCCGCGGTCGCCCGGGGCCCGCTCGCGCCCTCCATCGCCCGGCGGACCTGGGAGACGAGCGCCTCGGCGACCCGGCCGCACACGGCCACGTAGAGCTCCGCTCGGTCGGCGAAGTGCCGGTAGACCACGGTCTTGCTGGTCCCGGCCGCGGCGGCGACGTCCTCCATGCCGACGCCCGCGCCGTGCTCGCGGATCGCGGTGATCGCGGCGTCGGTGAGCTGGACGCGACGGGCCTGCCGATGGGCGTCCCACCGGCTGCTCCGGCGATCCCGGGTGGCCTTCACGATACTCACAGTACCGTGTACTTTGAGTATCGGCTACTGCTGGGTAACCGGCTCGTACCCGATGAAGGGAAGCCTCATGCCGACGAACGTCCGGCGCGCCGCGGTGATCGGCGGCAACCGCATCCCGTTCGCCCGCGCGAACGCCGCCTACGCCCGCGCCTCCAACTCCGACATGCTCACCGCCACCCTCGACGGCCTGGTCGCCCGCTTCGGCCTGGCCGGCGAGCGGATCGGCGAGGTCGTGGCCGGCGCGGTGCTCAAGCACAGCCGCGACTTCAACCTCACCCGCGAGGCCGTGCTCGGCAGCCGGCTCTCGCCCGCCACCCCCGCCTACGACGTCCAACAGGCCTGCGGCACCGGTCTCGAAGCCGCGATCCTGGTCGCGAACAAGATCGCGCTCGGGCAGATCGACAGCGGCATCGCGGGCGGCGTCGACACCGCGAGCGACGCACCGATCGCCGTCAACGACGACCTTCGCCGGCTGCTGGTCGCGCTGAACGGCGCGCGCAGCCTCTCGGCCCGGCTGAAGATCCTCGGCGGTCTGCGGCCCGGGCAGATCGTCCCGGAGATCCCGCGCAATGCCGAGCCGCGCACCGGGCTCTCGATGGGCGAGCACGCCGCGATCACCGCGGCCGAATGGAGCATCGGGCGCGCCGAGCAGGACGAGCTCGCCGCGGCGAGCCACCGCAACCTCGCCGCCGCCTACGACCGCGGCTTCTTCGACGACCTGGTCACCCCGTACCTCGGCCTGACCCGGGACGCGAACCTGCGCCCCGACGCGTCGGCAGACAAGCTGGCGAAGCTCAGGCCGGTGTTCGGCTCCGGACCGGACGCCACGATGACCGCGGGCAATTCGACCCCGCTCACCGACGGCGCCGCGCTGGTGCTGCTGGGCTCCGACGAGTGGGCGGCGGAGCACAGGCTGCCCGTGCTCGCGCACGTCGTCGACGCCGAGACCGCCGCGGTGGACCACGTGCACGGCCGGGACGGCCTGCTCACCGCGCCGGTCCACGCCGTCCCGCGGCTGCTCGAGCGCAACGGCCTGAGGCTGCAGGACTTCGACTTCTACGAGATCCACGAGGCGTTCGCCTCCACCGTGCTGGCCACGCTGAAGGCCTGGGAGGACCCGGCGTTCGCCAAGGAGCGCCTCGGCCTGGACGCGCCGCCCGGCTCGATCGACCGGTCCCGGCTCAACGTCGCGGGCTCCTCGCTCGCCGCCGGCCACCCGTTCGCGGCCACCGGCGGACGGATCGTCGCCACCCTGGCCAAGCTGCTGCACGAGAAGGCGGCCACCGGCGGCCCGGCCCGCGGGCTGATCTCGATCTGTGCCGCGGGCGGCCAGGGCGTCGTCGCGATCCTGGAGGCCGGCCGATGAGCAACGACCTGTTCCGCGACCTGTCCAACAGCCCCGTCGCCGCCCGGCTCGGGATCCCTCGGGTCCCGGTGCTGCGTCGCTACGAGCCCGGGCAGCCACTGCTGGCCGGCCCGGCGCTCGTCGGCGCGGTGGGCGCGGGCCGGTTCGCCAAGGCCGTCAGCGCTCTCGTCGAGGACGCCGGCGGCACCGTGCTCGACGCGCCCGGGGACGAGAAGATCGCCGCCGTCGTTCTCGACGCCACCGGTGCCCGCACGATCACCGATCTCGCCTCCGTGCAGGCCTTCCTCACCCCCGCGGTCCGCAGGCTCGCCCCGTCCGGCCGGCTGCTGCTGCTCGGCCCGGAGCCGGACGGGACCGACGCCGAGGCGGCCGCCGTGGCCCAGGCGCTGGAGGGACTGGTCCGCTCGGCGGGCAAGGAGGTGCGGGCCGGCGCCACGGCCAACCTGCTGGTCGTGGCCGCCGATGCCGTCCCCGCCGCGGTGGACTCGTCGGTCCGGTTCTTCCTCTCCGCCCGCTCGGCGTACGTCGACGGCCAGGTCGTGCGCATCGATGTGCCGGTCGGGCCCGCGGTGGACCCGGCCGGGATGGACGCCCCGGTGGACCGGGTGCGGCCGCTGGCCGGGCGGGTCGCCGTCGTCACCGGCGCCGCCCGGGGCATCGGCGCGGCGATCGCCGACACCCTGGCCCGCGACGGGGCGTCGATCGTGGCCGTGGACGTTCCGGCCGCGGGTGAGGCCCTCGCGGCGGTCGCGAACCGGACCGGTGGCACCGCGCTGCAACTCGACATCACCGCCGACGACGCCGCGGCGCGGTTGCCGGCGTACCTGCGGGACCGCCACGGCGGCGTCGACATCGTCGTGCACAACGCCGGCATCACCCGCGACAAGCTGCTGGCCAACATGGATCCCGAGCGGTGGAACGCCGTGCTCGCGGTCAACCTGGCCGCGCAGCTGCGGATCAACGATGCGCTGCTCGCCGACGATCGCGTGCTGCGTGGGGCCGGCCGCATCGTCTGCGTCTCCTCGCAGAGCGGCATCGCCGGCAACCGCGGCCAGACGAACTACGCGGCGAGCAAGGCCGGCGTGATCGGCATGGTCCGCGCGCTCGCCCCGCGGTTCGCCGAGCGCGGCGCGACGATCAACGCGGTCGCCCCCGGGTTCATCGAGACCGAGATGACCGCGAGGATGCCGCTGGGCACCCGGGAAGCCGGACGCCGGGTCAACAGCCTGCGCCAGGGTGGGCTGCCGGTCGACGTCGCGGAGACCGTGGGATGGCTCGGGCAGGCCGAGACGGGTGGCGTGAACGGCCAGGTCGTACGGGTGTGCGGCCAGAGCATCCTGGGGGCGTGATGGCGCCCACGACCGTGCTGGTCGGTGTACCTGCGCTGGGTCCGCGGTACGCGAAGGCCGCGATCGGGGCGGTGCTCCCGGGTGGCCGCCCCCGGACGCTGCCCGACGCACAGCTGATCCGCGAGGACGTCGGGATCGACCTCGGGCACCTCGCGGAGTACGCCCGGGCCTGCGGGCTCGCCCTGGACGGCGTGCTGCCGCTGACCTACCCGCACGTGCTGGCGTTCCCCCTGCAGATCGCGCTGATGGCCGACCGGTCGTTCCCGCTGGCACTGCCCGGGCTGGTGCACGTCCGCAACCGGATCGTCGCGGCCCGCGCGATCGGCCCGGGCGAGCGACTGCGCATCACCGTGCATGCGGCGGACCTCGCGGCACACCCCAGGGGCGCCCAGGTCGACCTGGTCGCGCACGTCGACGCGGGCGGGGAGCGGGTGTGGAGCGGGCGGAGCACCTACCTGGCCCGCGGCGCCCCCGTCCCGGAGGGCCGGCCGGCCGCGTCCGAGCCCGAGCCGTCCGCCGTCGAGGGCGGCCCGCCGTCAGCGGTCTGGCGGGTGCCCGGGGACACCGGGCGCCGCTATGCCCGGGCCAGCGGCGACATCAATCCGATCCACCTGCACCCGCTCACCGCGCGGGCGTTCGGGTTCCCGCGGGCCATCGCGCACGGCATGTGGACCGCCGCCCGCGCGGTCGCCGCGCTGCAGGGCCGGTTGCCCGCCACCGCCGAGTTCGACGTCGCGTTCGGCAAGCCGCTGCTGCTGCCGTCGACCGTGGAGCTGCGGACCCGGCAGGCCGGGCCGACCGACTGGGACCTCGCGGTCGCCTCGCGGTCGGGACACGAACACCTGCGGGCATCGGTGCGCGCGCGGTAGCCGTAGACGCAGACCGGCCCCGGTGGACGTGGTCCACCGGGGCCGGTCTGCGTACGGGGAGATCAGCCGAGGAGCGAGAGGACGTCGCCGTCCTGGTCCTGCTCGGTGTCGTTGTCGTTGCTCTGGTCGTTGCTGCTGTCGACCGAGTTGTCCTGCTCGATGCTCGACTCACCGACGTTGCCGATGTTGCGGGCCGGGTTGGCCTGCTCGATCCGGGTGTCGTTGGTGTTGCTCTGGTCGGTCGAGTTGCCCTGGAGCTGGTCGACGATCGCCGTCGCGGAGGCGTCGCCGTCGCGGCTGCCCTCGGCCCAGGTCTCGGCGTCGCCGTCCTGGCTCTGGTCGGTGTCGTTGTTGTTCTTCTGCTTGTTGCTGTTGTCGATCGAGTTGTCCTGCTCGATGCTCGACTCGCCGACGTTGAAGGCGTTGACGGCCGGGTTGGCCTGGACGATCGAGGTGTCGTTGCTGTTGCTCTGCGCGGTGTCGTTGGTCTGGGTCTGGAACACCTCGGCGTAGGAGGCGTCACCGCCGTCGCGGCCGCCCTCGGCCCAGGTCTCGGCGCCGCCGTCCTGGTCCTGGTCGGTGTCGTTGTTGTTCTTCTGCTTGTTGCTGTTGTCGATCGAGTTGTCCTGCTCGACGCTGGACTCGCCGACGTTGAAGGCGTTGAGGGCCGGGTTGGCCTGGACGATCGACGTGGAGTTGGTGTTGCTCTGGTCGGTCGAGTTGCCCTGGAGCTGGTCGACGATCGCCGTCGCGGAGGCGTCGCCGTCGCGGCTGCCCTCGGCCCAGGTCTCGGCGTCGCCGTCCTGGTCCTGGTCGGTGTCGTTGTTGTTCTTCTGCTTGTTGCTGTTGTCGATCGAGTTGTCCTGCTCGACGCTGGACTCGCCGACGTTGAAGGCGTTGACGGCCGGGTTCGCCTGGGCGATGTCGGTGGTGTTGGTGTTGTCCTGGGTGGTGCCGTTGTCCTGGGTCTGTACGACTTCGGAGACGGCGTCGGCGTGGGCGAGGCCGGCACCGGTGAGAGCCAGGAAGCCGGAGGTGACGGCGACGGTCAGAATGCGGCGAACAGTCGAGCGCATGGCAGGTAGAGCCTTCCCTGATCGGGTGAAGAATTGAGTCGGGTGGTAGCCGGAATTTGCCTGATGACGTGTCGAGCTCGAAGCGGATATGGACGAATGAGGGCCTAATCGGGCCCGACGTCGATCTGCTCGTACCACCAGGTGAGTGGGAGCGGAGCGGCGATGGGGAGGGGTCGGCCGGGCGCGATGTCCGGCACCGGCCGCGCCTGCAGCATCGCCGGCGGGGGACCCGCCCCGCCCCCGGAGACCGGGGCCAGCGACGCGGGCGCCGGGATCGCCGGCTGCGACGGCGTGGGCGGGGGCGCCACGGGGTCGCTCGCCGCAGCGGGCGCGGCAGCGATCGGCCACGGGAGCGATGACGGAACGACACCGGTCAGGGGGAACCCGCCGAGGGCGGGCCCGGCCGGCCGGGCGGCCGCGACGCGGCGGGTGGCCGGGCCGGGCCCGGCGACACCCGGCGCGGGTGCCGGGGCTGCGGTCGACGGGGATGCGGTCGAGCCCGCTTCGTCGAGATCGGGCTCCAGGAATGGTTCGACGAGCGGCCCGACCAGCGACGTGAGGGGTTCGGCGACATCGACGGCGGGGTCGGTGACGGGGCCGATGAGGGACGGGACGGCTCGCTGCAACGGCTCCACCCGCTCGCTGAGCACGGGTTCCACCGGCTCGGCGAGCGGGTCGGGGGGAGCGATCTCCGTGGCCGGTGCGTCGCGGAGGGGCTCGAGGAGGCGGTCCGCCGTGGCGGCTCGGCGGTCACTCGCCTGCCGGCCGCCCTCGGACGCCTGCCGAAGGCCGGCGGCTGTGGTGTCCTCGCCGCTGGTGTCGCTCCTGGTGTCACGGCTGCTGTTGTCGCTGCTGTCGTCGCTGCTGGTGCCGGTGTCGTGGGGCGAGGCCCGGCCGCCCCCGTTGCGGTCCTCGCCGTCCTGGGTGGGCCGGATCGGTTCGGTCAGAGCCGAAGCCGTCGTGTCGACGGTGTCGGCGAGTAACGCGCCCGATCCTTCGCCGAATGTGGCGCCCTCACCGGTGTCGGCGTGGGCCGCACCGGCGAGCACGGCGCCCGCGAGCAGGAAGCCGGACACAAGGGCGGCGAGCATCAGCAGGCGGCGAACCAGCGCGCCCGCCGGCCTGATGCCGTCCGCGATACCGATCGCTCTCACCCCCGATGTCCTCGGCCCGTCCTGCACCCGGATCCTCACCCGGAACTGCCCTGGCGGTGCACCGATCGTGCTGAGTTCGTGAGTGAATCGCAAGAATTCACCCGGAATTCATTCGGTGACCTGGGGTGCCCGCTTCCAGCGGCGGATACCGCGTGGAGTTTGCGCGCAAACGTCCGAGCAATTCTTTCACGCTATAGCCTGAATTTCGTTGCGTCTGCACCTATTCGAGGCGTTGCTCCGGCTGGCCTAAGCTGCCTGGTCATGGCGAGATCCGGGCGGGTCCGACGGTCGGTGATCGGTTGGCCGCTCCGGTTGCTGCTCGCGGCCGTCATCGTGGTGGCCAACCTGTTCGGGGCCGCCGTCGTGCTGGCGCTGGCCGCATGGGTGCTGCCGACCGGCACGATCGCCGACCCCGGCCGCGTCCGGCTGCTCAACCTCGCGCTGTTCGGCGGGTACCTGCTCGTGGCGCTGCCGCTCGGACTGTTCTGGGGCGGCCGGCGGTTCCGGTTGCGCGCCGGCGACGCGCAGCGCCGGGAGCGCACGCTCGTGCTCTACGGCCCGCTGCGGCTGGCCACCGTGCAGACGGCGCTCTGGCTGGCCGCGGCCGTCGTGTTCGTCGCGTTCAACGCGACGTTCTCCTGGCGGCTGGCGCTGTCGGTCGGCGAGACGGTGCTGCTCGGCGGGCTCACCACGGTCGCGCTGGCCTACCTGCTGAGTGAACGCATCCTGCGACCCGCGGCCGCGCGAGTGCTGGCGACCGACCCACCGCGGCGCCGGAAGCGGTTCGGTGTGCTCGTCCGGGCGGTGCTGTTCTGGGCCCTGGGCACGGGCGTTCCGGTCCTCGGGCTGCTGCTGTCGGCCGTCTCCGCGCTGGTCTTCAAGGACGTCGCGGTCACTCAGCTCGCGGTCATCGTGCTCGCCATCGGGGGTACCGCCCTCGTGGTCGGGTTGCTCATGACCGTCGGTGCGGCCCGTGCGGTGGCCGATCCGGTCCTCGCGGTGCGCAAGGCGATGGGTCGCGTCGAGGAGGGCGACCTGCACGTGCGGGTGCCCGTCTACGACGGCACCGAGCTGGGCCAACTCCAGGCCGGGTTCAACACGATGGCCGCCGGACTGCGCGAGCGCGAACGAATCCGCGATCTGTTCGGGCGCCAGGTCGGCCGAGAGGTGGCGGCGGCCGCGCTGCGCTCGGAGGGGCAACTGGGCGGGGAGGTGCGCCGGGTCGCGGTGCTGTTCGTCGATCTGGTCGGTTCGACGGCGCTGGCCGCGCAGCGCCCCCCGACCGAGGTCGTGACCCTGCTCAACCGGTTCTTCGGCGTCGTCGTCGAGGTCGTCGAATCCTGCGGGGGATGGATCAACAAGTTCGAGGGCGACGCCGCGCTGGCCGTCTTCGGCGCGCCGGCCGACGCCGACGACCCGGCCGGCGCGGCGCTCGAGGCCGGCCGGCTGCTCGCTCGCCGGCTGGCCGCGGAGCTGCCCGACGTGACCGTCGGGATCGGCGTCTCGGCAGGGGAGGCGGTCGCCGGCAACATCGGCGACGTCCGTCGCTACGAGTACACCGTGATCGGCGACCCGGTGAACGAGGCGGCCCGGCTCACCGAGCTGGCCAAGTCGGTGCCGGGCGGGGTGCTCGCCGCCGGGGTGGCGGTGGAGCTGGCCCGGGCGGAGGAGGCGGCGCGCTGGATGCTCGGCGACGCCGTCACCCTGCGCGGGCGCTGCGAGCCGACCCAGCTGGCCACCCCGCGGCCCACGGACGCCCCGGCCGGGCCGGGGCGGGTGGCCGAGGCCGGGTCAGGCCGGGAGGATCACGGGCGGTCGGTCCAGGGCGGCGGGACGAGCGTGAAGCGGACGGGCTGACCGGGACGTACCTGCGCGGCCCTGTCGACGTCCGGGTCGAGCACCACGGCGATGACCGGGTAGCCACCGGTGACCGGGTGGTCGGCCAGGAAGAGCACGGGGTGGCCGCCCGGCGGCAGTTGGATCGCCCCGCGCACGATGCCCTCGCTGGGTAGCTCCGCGGCGTCCGGGCGCCGGCGAAGCGGTTCGCCCTCCAGGCGCATGCCGACGCGATCGCTACGGCTCGACGCCCTCCACACGGTGCCGGTCAGCGCGGAGACGTCGGCCGCCCAGTCCGCACGTGGACCGGCCACGGCACGCAGTGTCACGGTGCCGCCCGGTGGTACGGCCACCGGCGCGACGTCGATCAGCGGGAACGTGGCGGGTTCGGGACCGACG
>NZ_JAAXKZ010000165.1 GCF_012911875.1 Pseudonocardia bannensis
CTCGTACCCCACGTGGCCGGGCGGGGCTAGCCCATCCGGACCGTCCGGTCGGCTCGTTCCTGTTCCTCGGACCCACCGGGGTCGGCAAGACCGAGCTCGCCCGTGCCCTCGCCGAGGCGCTGTTCAGCTCACCGGACCGCCTGCTCCGGTTCGACATGAGCGAGTTCGGCGACCGCAGCAGTGCGATGCGGCTGCTCGGCGCGCCGCCCGGCCACGTGGGGTACGAGGACGCCGGGCAGCTCACCGAGGCCGTCCGCCGGACCCCCTATGCGGTCCTGCTGCTCGACGAGATCGAGAAGGCGCACCCCGACGTGATCGGCACGCTGTTGCAGGTGCTCGACGCCGGCCGGCTCACCGACGCCCACGGGCGGACCGCCGACTTCACCCACACCGTGATCATCATGACGAGCAACCTGGGCGCCGAGCAGCTTCTCGCGGCGACCGCGCCGGGGCGCTCGGTCTCCGAGATCCGGGAGCCGCTGCTGGCCCAGGTGCGGCGGCACTTCCGGCCGGAGTTCGTCGGGCGCATCGACGAGATCGTCCTGTTCCAGGGGCTCACCCGGGAGGAGCTGCGGCGGATCACCGGGCTGTTGCTCGAGCAGACCCGCGACCGGGTGCGCGCCCAAGGTGTCGACCTGGTCGTCGACGACGCGGCGGTCGACTGGCTCGCCGGGCGCGGGCATCAGCCAGAGTTCGGCGCCCGCCCGCTGCGGCGCACGATCCAGCGTGAGCTCGATCGCCGGCTGTCCCGGTTGCTGCTGGCCGGTGACGTCCGGCCCGGCCATCGGGTCGTCGTCACCGCGTCCGGGGAGGGGCTGGCGTTCACGACGCGCTGAGACCTACCGAACTGCACTGAGACCTACCGAACTGCACCGAGGCCTACCGAACCGCATCCAGGCCCACCGAACCGCACCGGGACGCTGCGCGGTGCACCGGTCCGCGGCGTACCGGACTGCGCCGGACCACCCGTGCCGGGATCCGGAACAGAACACCCCCGTGGGGCCGCCGGGATGGCAGCATCGACGCCGTCCGGTGATCACGGGCGGGACGGCCCGCGCGGTGATCCACCCGCCGCATTCATTGGAGAACGGGGACCGATGTCGTCTCACCCGCGATTCGAATTGGCGCATATGGCACATGCCGAGCTTTTCACACCGGACATGGAGGGCAGCCTGTGGTTCTTCACGCAACTGCTGGGAATGCGCGAGGTGGCTCGGAGCCAGGGATCGGTGTACCTGCGCTGCTACGAGGACCCGTACCACCACAGCCTGAAGCTGACCGAGCGCGATCAGCCGGGATTGGGCAATCTGGGCTGGCGGACGACCTCGGCGGAGGCCTTGGAACGACGGGCCGCCGCGCTCGACAAGGCGGGTCTGGGGAAGGGCTGGACCTCCGGTGACCTCGGAGTCGGGCGCACCTTCGCGTTCGAGAGCCCGGACGGGCATCCGATGGAGCTGGTCTGGGAGGTCGAGAAGTTCGAGGCACCGCCGGACCAGCGCAGCCGGATCCTGACCCGCCGGTCCAAGCGGCCGCTGCAGGGCCTGCCGCCGCGCCGGCTCGACCACGTCAACCTGATGGCCTCCGACGTGACCACGCAGAAGGAGTTGTTCGAGCAGACACTCGGCTTCGGCACCCGGGAGCGGGTCGTCGACGGGGCGAACGGCGGCACCGAGATCGGCGCCTGGATGAGCGTGAACATCCTGGGCCACGAGATGGCGATCATGCTCGACCAGACCGGATCCCGGGGCCGGTTGCACCACCTGGCCTTCTGGTACGGCGTGCCGCAGCACAACACCGATGCCGCCGAGCTGTGCCGGGAGTACGGCATCCAGATCGAGGCCGGTCCGGACGTCCACGGCATCACCCAGGGCGCCTTCCTCTACGTGTTCGAGCCCGGCGGGAACCGGATCGAGCTGTTCGGCAACTCCGGGATCCTGGAGATGGAACCGGACTTCGAGACCGTCACCTGGGACCTCTCCGACTTCGACACCGCGCTCGCCATCGGAGGCGCGACGTTGCCCGCGGAGACCTACTTCGTCTACGGCACCCCCGCGAACCCCGGCCAGGACAAGCTGCTGGCGCCGTGGGGCGGCGCGTAGCGGTGTCCACGCCGACGGCGGGGACGCCGGGGGCGGCGGCCCACAACGGAAACGTCCCGCGCGGGCTGGACTGGCAGGTCGCCGTCGCCGACCGGCTGCTGGCGGGCGGCGTGACCGTCGCTGCCTACGTGCCCGACTCCCGGCTCGACGGGTTGCTCGCGCGGCTCGGCGAGCACGGGTTGCCGCTGCGGTCCCTGACCCGGGAGGAGGAGTGTGTGGGCTACGCCGCGGGACAGCGGATCGCCGGCCGTCGACCGGTCGTGCTGATGCAGAGTTCGGGCGTCGGCAACGCGCTCAACGCCATCGGATCGCTCGTCGTGCCGTACCGCCTCGGGCTGCCGTTGATCATCTCCATGCGCGGCACCCTCGGCGAGCGCAACCCGTCGCAGGTGCCGATGGGGCGGGCGACCGCGTCCTTCCTGGGAGCCCTGGGCATCCAGTCCTTCCCGATGCGCCGGGACTCCGACGCCGCGGGGGTCACCGACGGGGTGCTCGGGCTGGCCTTCGGCGCGCAGGAGAGCGCGGCGCTCCTGCTGGAGCCCGATCTGGGTGGTGGCCGTGAACATCGTTGAGGCGACCCGGGTGGTCGTGGACGTCCTCCCTGACGCGCTCATCGTCTCCTCGCTGGGCACCGCGACCTCGGCGGCACGGCTGGCCACCGATGACGGGCCGCACTTCTACCTCGGTGCGGCGATGGGCTCCGCCCTGGCGGCCGCGCTGGGTCTGGCGGAGGCGGTCCCGGAGCGCCAGGTCGTGGCCCTACTGGGCGACGGGGACTTCCTGATGGGCGCGAGCACCCTGTGGTCGGTGTCGGCCTGGCGGCCGGCGAACCTGGTCGTGGTCGTGCTCGCCGACGGGGCCTACGCGATCACCGGTGGGCAGCCGGTCGCGCCGTCGCTGCGGCTGGCCGAGGTCGCCGACGCGCTCGACGGGCTGGCCGGCGTCACCGCCGACTCGGCCGGGTCGCTGCGGGCGGCCCTCACCTCGATCGATCGGCCGGGGATCGTGGAGGCGCGGATCAGCGAGCGGGTCTGGCCCGGCCCGTCGCCGTTCGTCGACCCCGCCGAGGTGGTGCGCGGGGTGCGCAGCAACATCGCGGCCGGGCCCTGACGTCCGAGAGGGCACCCGCGGGAAGTGCGCCGCTCGCGTCCGTCCCGGTTGTGCGCGGCAGGCTCGCGCGCGGTCACGTGCACCGCGGCCGCCGGGTCGTCGGGACCGCTGTGACCGTCCGGGCACCGCCCGGCTCAGGCGGTCTCCTCGACGAGGGTGCGGAACTCTCCCGGGAGCTGACCCATGGCCTCGGTGAACACCTGATCCGGCACGATGTCGCGGAGGGTGGTGAGGACCGCGCGGATCCCCTCGTGCACCTCCTGCTGGGTGAGCCCGATGCGCTCGCTCACCTGCTGCTCGACCTCGATCAGCCCGTACCGCTTCTGGCGGCGGGTGCGGCCGGCCCGCACCGGTTCGGCCAGCCCGTCCGGCAACGCGCGGGCGAGATCGCGGGCCTCGCCGTCGCTCATCCGGGCCGCGAGCACCTGGAGCGTCGCCCAGCTCAGGTCGGCCGCCTCCTCGCGGGACAGACCGGCGCGCTGGGCTGCTGTCCGGTAGAACTCCCGCTCGTCCACATTGCCTCCTCGTCGCCCGTCCGGCCGCTGAGATACCCCGCGGGATCCAGCGGAAACGGTGCCGGCGGTGGGGCTTCCGCCACGTGGCTCACTCGCTAAGGTCGGGGCGGGCGAGTGCGGTCTCGTCGAGGTGCCGGTGCAGCTCGGGGAGCGAGTCGAAGACGCGGCGCGCGCCCGCCTCGCACAGCTCTTCCGGGGAGAAGCCACCTGTGCGGATGGCGTAGCCCGGGTAGCCCACACGGTTCGTGGCCTGGAAGTCCCAGACGGAGTCGCCCACCACGACCCCGGAGGTCCCGTGCACCGCGGCCACGGCGGCCAGCAGCAGATCCGGCGCCGGTTTGGTCCGCTCCACGTCGTCGGCGGTGGTCCAGGCCTGCGCGATGGACCTGCCGTCGATGAGGTCGAGATAGTGCTCCACGTGCGCCTTCTTCCCGGAGCTGGCCAGGACCAGCGGGAACCCGCGCCGGCGCACCTCCTCCAGTAGCTCGCGCACACCCTCGAACGGTTGCACCTCTCCGATCAGCGCGTCGAACTCATGGACCCACCGGTCCCGCACGTCGTCGCCGAGCCGGGCCTCCACGTCCTCCCCGGCGACGGCCGCGACGAACTGGTCCCCGCCCATCCCGATGGCGCGGTGCAGCCGCCACACCGGCAGCGTGATGTCGAAGCCACGGAAGGCCCGGAACCAGGCCAGCGCGTGGTGGTAGTTGGTGTCGATCAGCGTGCCGTCGACGTCGAACACGGCGGTGTCGGGCATCCTGGTGGCGTTCCTTCCCGTGGTCGGGCCTCGCCCGGGGCGTACCCGCTGCACCCCGGCCGCACACCGGCGGCGTGGCGCCGGGCGATTCGGACGCCGGGGGCAGGGGATCAACCGTGACGGGGCGCCCGGCGGGCCGACCACCGCGCGGCGGCGGGGGAGAGTCCTCGCCGCGCCGCGTCCCAGGAACCCGTGTCCGGAGCCGCGCCGGTCGGGCGTTGCGCGACCTCCTCGACACACGCCGTGGTGTGCACGTACGTGTGGATCCAGTCGATGGTGCCGTCGGGGCGGGCCCGGTCGAGGTGGGCCAGCCGGACGTAGTCCTCGTGGTTGCCGATCGGAGCGAAGCAGCGCTCGCAGAGCAGGATCATCGGTTCTCTCCAGCCTGGGCCGACGGCGGTGGGTCGCAGTTGAGTCAGGGGAGGGTGCCGTGTCGTCGTCGACCTCGTGGTTCACCCGGTGACAGCGCTCCCCGCTGTGACGGGGACCGGCCCACGCTCCGGTGATACCGGGCTGTCCGGTCTCCAGTGTCGCATTTCGGCCCGGTCGCCACGAACGTGGCATGGCCCACGGTGAGCGCACGTGCCGATCGGCGACCGGGTCGGCGTGGACGGACGGCCGGTCCGGTGGCCGGTGACCGTGACGGGCGGTTGGGGCGCCGGTGCGCCGGGTAGCCCGAGGAGCACACGCACGGGGCGAACGCCGGGAACGGCGACGACGTGGTGGGGGCGAGCGCACATGGCGGTGCCGGCATCGGCGGCGGAACGGCGCCTGATCTGCGACGACGAGTGGAACGCCGCGGAGCGCGCGGAGGCGCCGCTGCAGCGGGCCGACCGCAACTTCGTGGAGCTGCTCCAGGAGCTGCGGGTCGCCCAGACCGGTGTGCAGATCCTGTTCGCGTTCCTGCTGACGCTCTCGTTCACCGAGCGCTTCGCCGAGATCGACGAGTTCCAGCGGGCCGTCTACATGGTCACCCTGATGACCTCGGCGCTGACCACGGCCCTGTTGGTGGCCCCGGTGGCGGTGCACCGGTTCGTGTTCCAGCGCGGGCGCAAGCGTGAGCTGGTCCACATCGGGCACCGGCTCGCCGTGCTCGGCCTGGCGTTCCTGGCGGTCACGATGGCGTCGGGATTGCTGCTCGTGCTCGACGTGACCGTCGGCCGGGTGGTCGCGGTGCCCATGGCGACCGGGCTGCTGCTGGTGTTCGCCGTGCTGTGGGTCGGTGTGCCGCTGTTCGTGCGCCGGGGCTGACGCTCCCGGCCACGACGACGACGGCGCCGCAGGGCAGGACCCTGCGGCGCCGTCGTCGCGCTCATCCTCGCCGCTGCGTCACATGTTGCGCCGGTACTGTCCGCCCACCTCGAAGAACGCCTCGGTCAGCTGGCCGAGCGAGCAGACCCGCGCGGCGCTCATCAGCTCCGCGAACACGTTGCCGTCACCGGTCGCGGCATCCTGCAGCCTCCGGATCGCCGCCTGCGCCTCCTGGGCGTGCCGGCTCTGGAAGTCGGCCAGCCGGTCGAGCTGGGAGCGCTTCTCGTCCTCGGTCGCGCGGGCCAGCTCGATCTCGAACGGCTCCTCGTCGTCCGACTCGGGCTTGGTGAACGTGTTCACCCCGATGATCGGCAGCGTGCCGTCGTGCTTGCGGTGCTCGTAGAGCATCGACTCGTCCTGGATCTTGCCGCGCTGGTAGCCGGTCTCCATCGCGCCGAGCACACCGCCGCGCTCGGCGATCGCGTCGAACTCCTTGAGCACCGCTTCCTCGACCAGGTCGGTGAGCTCGTCGATGACGAACGAGCCCTGCAGCGGGTTCTCGTTCATCGACAGGCCCCACTCGCGGTTGATGATCAGCTGGATGGCCATCGCCCGGCGCACCGAGGCCTCGGTCGGGGTGGTGATCGCCTCGTCGTAGGCGTTGGTGTGCAGCGAGTTCGCGTTGTCGTAGAGCGCGCACAGCGCCTGCAGCGTGGTGCGGATGTCGTTGAAGTTCATCTCCTGCGCGTGCAGCGACCGGCCGGAGGTCTGCACGTGGTACTTGAGCTTCTGCGACCGCTCGTTCGCCCCGTACCGCTCGCGCATCGCCACGGCCCAGATCCGCCGGGCCACGCGGCCGATCACCGAGTACTCGGCGTCCATGCCGTTGGAGAAGAAGAACGACAGGTTCGGCGCGAAGTCGTCGACGTCCATCCCGCGGGCGAGGTAGCTCTCGACGTAGGTGAACCCGTTGGCGAGGGTGAACGCGAGCTGGCTGATCGGGTTCGCCCCGGCCTCGGCGATGTGGTAACCGGAGATCGACACCGAGTAGAAGTTCCGCACCTGGTGCTGGATGAACCACTCCTGGATGTCGGCCATCATCCGCAGGCTGAACTCGGTGGAGAAGATGCAGGTGTTCTGGCCCTGGTCCTCCTTGAGGATGTCGGCCTGCACCGTGCCGCGCACGTTGGCCAGCGCGAACGCGGTCAGCTCTTCGCGCTCCACCGGGTCGGGCTCGCGGCCCCACTCCTCGCGGAACTTCTCGACCTGCTGGTCGATGGCGGTGTTCAGGTAGAACGCCAGGATCGTGGGCGCCGGCCCGTTGATGGTCATCGACACCGAGGTGGTCGGCGAGGTCAGGTCGAACCCGCTGTAGAGCACCTTCATGTCCTCGAGCGTGGCGATCGAGACGCCCGAGGTGCCGACCTTGCCGTAGACGTCGGGGCGGGTGTCGGGGTCGCGGCCGTAGAGGGTGACCGAGTCGAACGCGGTCGAGAGCCGCTTGGCCTCGGAGTCCGCCGACAGGAACTTGAACCGCTTGTTGGTGCGGAACGCGTCGCCCTCGCCGGCGAACATCCGGGCCGGGTCCTCGCCCTCGCGCTTGAACGCGAACACCCCGGCGGTGAAGGGGAAGCGCCCGGGCAGGTTCTCCCGACGCAGGAACCGCAGCAGCTCGGCGTCCTCGGTGTACTTGGGCAGCGACACCCGGCGGACCTGGTTGCCCGAGAGCGTCTCGCGGGTCAGCTTGGTGTGCAGTTCCTTGTCGCGGACCTTCACCACCAGCTCGTCACCGGAGTAGTCCTCGACGACCTGCGGCCACTCGTCGAGCAGCGCGGCGGCCTGCGGGTCGAGGGCCTTCTCGGCGGACGCCAGAACGTCGTCGATGCCCCCGGACGCGGCGCCGGCCTTCTTCAGCGCGGCCTTGGCGGTGCGCAGGTGCTGGCGCTCGCGGGCGGCCGCGGCCTGCTTCGCCGTGTCGGCGTGGTACGAGCGGACGGTCTCGGCGATGTCGGCGAGGTAGCGGACCTTCTGCGGAGGGATGACCGCGGCATACTCACTGGAGGTCTTGCGGTCGGTCCTGGGCAGCCGGCCCTCGTGCACGGTGAGCCCGTTCTCGCCGAGCAGGGCGGCGAGGTGCTGGTAGAGCGCGGTGACGCCGTCGTCGTTGAACGTCGCGGCGCTGGTGCCGAAGACCGGCATGTCCTCGGGCTTGGCGCCGAACGCCTCGCGGTTGCGGACGAGCTGACGGCCCACGTCGCGGCGGGCGTCCTCGGCGCCGCGGCGCTCGAACTTGTTGATCGCGACGACGTCGGCGAAGTCCAGCATGTCGATCTTCTCGAGCTGCGACGCCGCGCCGAACTCCGGCGTCATCACGTACAACGAGCGGTCGACGAACGGCACGATGCCCGCGTCGCCCTGCCCGATACCCGGGGTCTCCACGATGACCAGGTCGAACCCGCCCGCCTTCAGCACCGCGATCGCGTCGCCGAGCTGCTCGGGGAGCTGCCCGTCGGCGCCGCGGGTGGCCAGCGAGCGGAAGAACACCTGCTCGCCGGTCAGGGAGTTCATCCGGATCCGGTCCCCGAGCAGCGCCCCGCCGCCGCGGCGCCGGGTCGGGTCGACCGCCAGCACCGCGATGCGGAGCTTGTCCTCCTGGTCGAGCCGGAAGCGGCGGACGAGCTCGTCGGTGAGCGAGGACTTGCCCGAACCGCCGGTGCCGGTGATCCCCAGGACGGGCACCGGGCGCTGCTCGGCGGCCTTGGCGATGCGGTCGCGGACCTCGTCGGGCAGCTGCCCCGCCTCGGCCAGCGTGAGTGCGCGGGCCAGGGTGCGGTGCTCGCCTGCGAACAGGCCGTCGTAGGAGTCCGGGGGCGTCGCGGCGAGGTCGACGTCGCACTCCCGGATCATCAGGTTGATCATTCCGGGCAGCCCGAGGCGCTGGCCGTCCTCGGGGGAGAAGATGCGCGAGACGCCGCGCGAGTGCAGCAGTTCGATCTCGGCGGGCACGATCACGCCGCCACCGCCGCCGTAGACCTTCACGTGGCCGGCACCGCGCTCGCGCAGCAACTCGACCAGGTAGGTGAAGTACTCGACGTGCCCGCCCTGGTACGAGCTGATGGCGACACCCTGCACGTCCTCCTGGACCGCGGCCGCGACCACCTCGTCGACCGACCGGTTGTGGCCCAGGTGGATCACCTCGGCACCCTGGCGCTGCAGGATCCGCCGCATGATGTTGATCGCGGCGTCGTGCCCGTCGAACAGGCTTGCGGCGGTCACGAACCGCACCGGATGAGTCGGGACGTGCAGTTCTGCCATTCCGCACCTCTCTCGTCGCGCCGCCGACACGGCAGATCGTAGGACGTCCTAGCAAATATAGTCGGAAGTCCTACTAAATAGGCAACCTGGTAAGGCTATGGCGTGGGGCACATCCCCGCCTGTCGGAGCGCCCGGCCGGGTGCGGAACCGGCCGGGGCGTCGACGGTCAGTGCTCCCGCGGATCGTCGCCCGGGTACTCCTCCTCGGCCACCTTCTTGGCCGCGATCTCCGACGGTGCGGGCCTGCCCCGGGTCAAGGGGGTCGCGTGCGCCTCGGTCCGCCACCGCTCCGCCAGTTCCGGGTGGTGCAGGTCGAACGCCGGCCGCTCGGAGCGGATCCGCGGCAGCTCGGTGAAGTTGTGCCGCGGCGGCGGGGACGACGTGGCCCACTCCAGCGAGTTGCCGAAGCCCCACGGGTCGTCGACGGTCACGACACGGCCGTAGCGGTAGCTCTTGAAGACGTTCCAGACGAACGGCAGCGTCGACATCCCGAGCAGGAACGCGCCGATCGAGGAGATCACGTTCAGCGTGGTGAAACCGTCGGTCGGCAGGTAGTCCACGTACCGCCGTGGCATGCCCTCCTCGCCGAGCCAGTGGTGCACCAGGAACGTCAGGTGGAACCCGATGAACATCGTCCAGAAATGGATCTTGCCCAGGCGCTCGTCGAGCATCCGGCCGGTCATCTTGGGGAACCAGAAGTAGATCCCGGCGTACACCGAGAAGACGATCGTGCCGAACAGCACGTAGTGGAAATGGCCCACGACGAAGTACGAGTCGTTGAGGTGGACGTTCAGCGGAGGCAGCGCCAGCAGCACCCCGGTCAGCCCGCCGAAGAGGAACGTGGCCAGGAAGCCCACCGAGAACAGCATCGGCGTCTCGAAGGTGATCTTGCCGTTCCACATGGTGCCGATCCAGTTCACGAACTTGATGCCGGTCGGCACGGCGATGAGGACCGTGGTGAAGGCGAAGAACATCGACGACACCGCGGCGGTGGCGAACATGTGGTGGGCCCACACCCCCGCCGAGAGCATCATGATGGCGATCGTCGCGAAGACCAGCCCCTTGTAGCCGAAGATCGGCTTGCGGCTGAAGACCGGGATGATCTCCGAGACGATGCCGAAGAACGGCAGCGCGACGATGTAGACCTCGGGGTGGCCGAAGAACCAGAACAGGTGCTGCCACAGGATCCCGCCGCCGTTGGCCGGGTCGAACACGTGAGCGCCCAGGTGCCGGTCGGCCAGCATGCCGAACAGCGCGGCGGTCAGGATCGGGAACGCGATGAGGATGAGGATGGCGGTGGCGAAGATGTTCCAGGTGAAGATGGGCATCCGGAACATGGTCATGCCCGGCGCGCGCAGGCAGATGATCGTCGTGAGCATGTTGACCCCGCCCAGGATGGTCCCCAGCCCGGACACGATCAGCCCGGTGATCCACATGTTCGGGCCGACACCGGGGGTGTAGTTCCCACGTCCCAGAGGCTGGTAGGCGGTCCAGCCGAAGTCGGGCGCCCCGCCCACCGTGAGGAGCCCGCCCATCACGATGAGCCCCCCGAACAGGAACAGCC
>NZ_JAAXKZ010000166.1 GCF_012911875.1 Pseudonocardia bannensis
CCCACGACCGCGACCCGCGGGCCGGCCGGCAGCGGCTGGTAGGCCAGCAGCAGCGCCGTGTCGAACATCTGCGGCACCGTGCCGACCCGGATCACCCCGGACTGCTCGAACAGTGCCTGCACGCTCGTCGACAACCCGTGAGCCGCCGGTGTCACCGAGCAGCGGGCCCGCAGCCCGGGACTCCGCACCGACGTCCGGCCGGGGCCCGGACGTCTCGAGCCGCTCGATCTGTTCGAGGACTCGACCGACCGTCTGAGCGAGCCCCGCGCCCACCTCGGCCTGCCGGACGAGCTCCCGGTCCACCAGCCCCGCCCGCTCCAACCATTCCCGGCCCTGGGGGTCCGGCCAGTCCTGCTCGACCTGTCGAGCCAGCCGGCCAACGTCCGACGCCAGGTCGCGCAGCTCGGCGGCCAGACCCTCGAGCCACCGTTCCAGACCGGCCAGCGCGTCGACATCCACGACCGGGCCGTCCTCCGCAACGGTCACGACAGCCCCCGTTCGGTCAAGGAGATGTCGCGGCCCAGGTCCCTGTCCACCGTCTCGAACTCGATCGCCGCCGACCTCAGCGCCCTCGCGAGATCGGCCAGTTCCTCGGCGGCGCGGCGCACGGTGGTGGTCAGGCGGTCCAGCTCGGCCAGGACGGCCTCGCCACCCGCCGATCGGCGGCATGCCAGCACCGCCTCGCGATGGGGTGTGGACTGCGGCCGGAGCACCTCGGCGAGCTCTGCGGCTCGGGTGGCGTGGGCCCGTAACCGATCAGGATCGAGTTGCACGGTCGGCTGCATGCCCAGATCCTCGCCGACCGACTCTCTCACCGAGGCGAAACGCGAAGACTGCCCGCCTCACCGAGCGAGAACGCCAGACCTGTGCCGTCACGTCCGTCAGCGCGGCGGGACCCCGCCGACTCCCGCACGCAACCCGTCGATCCACGCCCGAATCTGCCGGCTCCCGCACGGGACAACCGCGACTCGCGCACGGAGAAACCCCGACTCGCGCGCGGGAGGACCGCGACTCGCGGATGGAGGCTTGCCAGTTCGCGGCGGGAGTAGGGCGGCTCTCGTGCGGGAGGGCGCGAGTCGCGGGTCAGCTCGCTGCGGCGACGACCTCGGCCAGCCGGACCGCCGTCGCGGTGGCCTGCTCGATGGTCGGCGCCTCGACCATCACCCGCACCAGCTGCTCGGTGCCCGACGGGCGCAACAGCACCCGACCGGTGTCACCCAGCTCGGCCTCCGCCGCAGCCACCGCCTCCTGCACCGCCGACGACGCCGCGACGGCGGCCCTGTCGGCGACGGCGACGTTGTGCAGCACCTGCGGCAGCGGAGTGAGCACACCGGCCAGCTCGGCCAGCGACGAGCCGGTCTGCGCCATCCGGGCCATCAGCCGCAGCGCGGTGAGCAGGCCGTCGCCGGTGGTGGCGTGGTCGGGCAGCACGACGTGTCCGGACTGCTCGCCGCCGAGGGTGAAACCCCCTGCGCGGAGCTCCTCGAGCACATAGCGGTCGCCGACCTTCGTCGTGCGGACCGCGACACCGGCATCCCGCATGGCCAGGTGCAGGCCGAGGTTGCTCATGACCGTGGCGACGACGGTGTCGGACGCGAGCTCGCCGGCATCACGCATCGCCAGCGCGAGGATGGCCATGATCTGATCGCCGTCGACGTCGTTCCCGCCCGCATCGACGGCCAGGCAGCGGTCGGCGTCCCCGTCGTGGGCGATACCCAGGTCAGCTCCGTGCGCGACGACCGCCTCGCGGAGCGGACCGAGGTGGGTCGACCCGACCCCGTCGTTGATGTTCAGCCCGTCCGGCGCGGCGTGCAGCGCGATGACCTCGGCCCCGGCTTTGGCGTAGCAAGCCGGGGCGGCGGTCGATGCGGCGCCGTGGGCGCAGTCGACGACCACGCGCAGACCGGCGAGCGGCTGCGGCGTGGAGACCAGCAGATGCGCGATGTACCGCTCGACGGCGTCCGGGAGATCGCGGACACGGCCGATACCCGCGCCGGTGGGCCGCGGGGCCGGGATGTCGAGACTCTCCTCGATCGCCAGTTCCACCGCGTCGGGCAGCTTGTGCCCGCCCGCGGCGAAGAACTTCAACCCGTTGTCCGGCATCGGGTTGTGCGACGCCGAGATCATCACACCGAGATCGGCGCCGAGTTCACCGACCAGGAACGCGACCGCGGGAGTCGGCAGCACGCCGACCCGCAGCGCATCGGCCCCGGCCGACGCCAACCCGGCGACGACTGCCGCCTCGAGCATCTCGCCGCTGGCCCGGGGGTCCCGCCCGACGACCGCCAACGGGCGGTGCGAGCGATCCCCCTCCACAAGCAGACGAGCCGCGGACGCGGCCAACGACAGCGAGAGCTCTGGTGTGAGCAGCTCTCCATTGGCCAGTCCGCGGACTCCGTCCGTACCGAAGAGGTGACGCATCCTCCGGCGGGTCAGCGCTTGCTGTACTGAGGCGCCTTACGGGCCTTCTTCAGGCCGTACTTCTTGCGCTCGACGGCCCGCGGGTCACGGGTGAGGAAGCCGGCCTTCTTCAGCGCCGGGCGGTCCTCCGCGTCGGCCTCGACCAGCGCGCGGGCGATGGCCAGACGCAGAGCGCCGGCCTGGCCCGAGGTGCCGCCACCGGTGAGGTTGGCGAAGATGTCGAACCGCTCAGTCTTCTCGACGGTGACCAGCGGCTCCCGGATGAGCTGCTGGTGCAGCTTGTTCGGGAAGTAGGTCTCCAGCGACTTGCCGTTCAGGGTGAACGATCCGGTGCCCGGCATCAGCCGGACGCGGACGATCGCCTCCTTGCGGCGGCCGACGGTCTGGATCGGCCGGTCGATCAGGACGGCCGGGGTCTCGGCCACGTACTCGTCGTCGGCCGGGAGCTCGGCGTCGAAGGCCTCGGCAGCCTCGAACTCGGCGGCCTCGGCCTCGACGCCCTCGGCCTCGACGCCCTCGTGCTCAGGGGTGGTCACGGACTGTCCTTCTTCCACTGGCTCTGTGCTGCTCGCGTCAGGGGTGCTCACTGCGCGACCTGGGTGATCTCGAAGGTGGCCGGCTTCTGCGCGCCGTGCGGGTGCGTCGGCCCGGCGTAGACCTTCAGCTTCTTGGCCATCGCGCGGCCGAGGCGGTTCTTGGGCAGCATGCCCTTGATCGCCTTCTCGACCAGCCGGTCGGGGTGCTTCTCGATCATCTCGCCGACCGAGCGCTGGCGCAGACCGCCCGGGTAACCGCTGTGCCGGTAGACGAACTTGTTGTCGCGCTTGTTGCCGGAGACGGCGATCTTCTCGGCGTTCACGATCACGACGAAGTCGCCGGTGTCCATGTGCGGGGCGTAGGTGGGCTTGTGCTTGCCGCGCAGCAGGGTCGCGGCGTGCGTGGCCAGCCGGCCGAGCACCACGTCGGTGGCGTCGATCACGTGCCAGGCGCGGTTGATCTCGCCAGGCTTGGGGCTGTACGTGGGCACGGATCTACCTCGTCGTTCTCGGGCTCGGGAGCTGCCTCTGTCGCGCGGTGCGGTGGGCGCCAGGCCCCCCGAGAAGAACCTCGAGTACCTCGAGGGGGCAAGCGTGCCGCCGTGAAGCGGCCGCGGGTCTCCACCCGCCGCACATCGAGGTTCGAGAGTACCTGCCGGGCCGAACCGCGGTCAAAACGCCCCCCGGATCGGCCCGCGAAGGCACCCCCGAACCCCGACGGCGTCAGTGCCAGCGGCGGGCGTTCAGCTGCTCGACCTGCTGGTAGCTGTCGTTCGCGGTGCCCAGGGCGACCCCGATGCGCGCCAGCACCGCGGCCAGATCGGCTGCCGCCGTGTCCCACTGCCGCTGCCGGGCCTGGTAGTCGGTGGCCGCCTGACCCTCCCACGTCGCGGCCAGCGGCGCCAGGAACCGCTTGAGCTCGTCGAGCCGGCCGGCGATCCGGTGTGCCGTACCCGCGACGTTCTGCTGGGCGACGGCGAGCTCACCGAAGGCCACCTTGATCTCGGACATGCCCGCCCCCTCAGCCCAGCGCCGACCGGATCGCGGACAGGCCACCGGCCTGCTCGCTCTCGTGTTGCTGGTACGCCCGCCCCGACCCCTGGATCGCCTCGCCGATGGCGCGCAGCGCCTCGTTGAGCGACCGAGCGTTCGCGTCCCAGCGAGCCATCAGCCCTGCGAACGCCGTCGACGCCTCACCCCGCCACGCGCCCGCCAGCGGGGCCAACTGGCCACGCAACGTGGCCAGGTCGTACTGGACGGTGTCGTTCACCTGCAGCACGTGCCGGCCCGCCCGGGCCATCTCCTCGGTGGTGGTACCGAATCCACCGGCCATACCGATCACCCCTCACGTCGTCGTCGGACATCCGGGGCGAACGCTCCCAGCGCGGTAGCGCGCCGTGGGGCGGTTCGGCGGGATCGTTCACGCCTGTGAACGATCCCGCTCAGAGCTGTTTGCCGAAGCAGATGCTGTGTGGCTGGCCCGCGTAGTACCCGTACTGCGGGATCTGCTCGTACCCCTCGGTCGCGTAGAGCTTCAGCGACTCCGGCTGCTTCGTCCCCGTCTCGAGGATCACCCGCCGGTAGCCCGCGGACCGGGCACGCTCCTCGGCGCCCCGCAGCATCACGCGGGCCAGGCCCTGCCGGCGGTGCGGTGCGCGCACGTAGAGCCGTTTGACCTCGACCCATCCCGGCTGGTCGTCGACCCCACGCATGGCCACCGACGCGACGGCGTCCGCACCGCGCCAGGCGATGAGGAAGAACCCCCGGGGCGGGGTGAAGTCGGCCGCGTCGACCGGGGACCGGTCCTCGTCGCCGTAGCGGACGACGTACTCGGCCTGCAGTTCGGCGATCAGCTCCTGCACGATCGTCTCGTCGTAGCGATGCTCGCGGATGTCGAGTACATCGGTGGCCACCGGCCCGTGCCCTCCTGGTCCTGCTCGGGTTCGTCAGCCTCGATCATGCCCTCGGGCCGCGGCGCGGGACCCGAGAGCCGGGTCACTCAGGACCGCCGCAGCGATCCGACGACCGCCGCGCAGGCCGCGTCCACCCGGGCCGCTCCGGCCGGGGTGTGCCGGCATCCCACGCTGAGCTGGGCACCGCCGTCGAGGACGACGAACCAGTCGACGACCACGCCGTCGGCCATCGCCTGCCGGTAGCCGATCCCCATCCGCCCCGCGAGGCGTGCGGCCGGGTCGAAACCGGACAACGGGGCGCCACCGGCCACTGCCGCGTCGTACTCCGCACGCAGTTCGGCCAGTGCGCGGGCGGGTTCGGCGGCGGCGTCGTAACCGAGGTCGGTGCGCTCGATGGAGATCAGGTCGCTGCCGTCCGGCGCCTCTGCCGGGGTGATCAACGTGCGCCGCCGCTCGGGCAGGCCCCCGGTGTGCTCCCAGCCCGCCGGTAGCCGGAGCCGGTATCCGTACTGCACGAGCAGGCCGGCCGCCGTGGCCTCCGCCGCCGCACCGGCCGCCGGGGGTTGCGGTGTCAGCAGCCCGCCGGCCCCGATGAGGCCCCCGACCAGAGCGACGCCTGCCAGGCCGGTGAGGGCGAGCCGGACCGGGTGCCGGGGTCGGACGGGGACGGGCGGCAGGTAGCGCGCCGGGCTCGTCCCGTCGGATGCCATCCGGGCCCATGGTCGCGCGGTGGCCGGCAACCCGGCGGAGGACGACCCGTCGCCTGGCGGCGCGGTGACCGGAGGCCGCCCGGTGGACGTCGCGGCCCCCGGCCGCGCGGAGGGCGGCCCGGCCGTGCGGGTCCCCGACGGCATCATGATCGTCGATCGGGCAGCCGGTGCCGCGAAGCTCGCGGCCCCGGACGCCCAGTTGCCGATCATGCCCGGCTCGTCCAGCGCCGCCAGGACCGCCGCGACATCCGGTCGCTCCGCCACCGTGACCCGCCGGACCTGCGCGGCGTCGAGCAGCTCGGCCAGCAGCGGCATCCGCGCCAGCCCGCCGATCAGCACCACCTCGGTGTACGCCGGGTCCGGGGTCAACTCGCGGACCGCATCGACGACTGCCTGGAGCGGACCGGACAGGGCCCGCCGCAGCCGTTCGGCGTCCAGCGCCACCCGGCGCCCGCCGAGTCGGGCCGACGCCGTGGGGAACAGCGACAGCCGCTCCCGGACCCGCCGGGCCTCGGCCAGTGCCGCTGGCCGGTCCCCGGCCCCGGGCGCCGGTTCGAGCAGGTCGAGCGTGATCCCGTCCAGGCGGGCGCCCCCGACGTCGCAGAACCGGCTCGCCCGCACGCTCCCGGCGTCGATCAGGCTGAGTTCGGTGCCGCCGTGTCCGGCGTCGACGACCACCCGCGGACCGGGCCCGCCCACGGGCAGGGCCGCCGGCAGTGCCCGGACCCGCGCGGCGCGGTACCCCGCGTGATGCGCCCAGGCCGCCGCCCGTTCGGGCGCCCACGACGAGGGGTGCAGCAGCGTCAGCTCGAGCGGAGGCTCCTCGAGCAGATCGGCCAGTAGCGACGCGACGCCGGGGGTGGTCCCGGGGGGACACTCGACCAGCAGCCTGGCCATCCCGCCCGGATCAGCCCCGGCGACCCGGGTGGCTCCGGTCCCGGGCTGGACGGCGATCCGCCGTGGACACCCGGTCACCGCGCGGCCCCGCCCGGTTCAGCCGCCGGGCCGACGTCGGCGACCGCGGACGGCCCGACCGAAGGGCCGTTGCCAGAGCCCGCGGACGGCCCGACCGAAGGGCCGTTGCCGGAGTCCGCAGCCGGCCCGACCGAAGGGCCGTTGCCGGAGTCCGCAGCCGGCCCGACGGGACCCGGGCCGGCCGGGCCGTCGGACTCCGGCGCAGCCAGCCAGGCGAGCTGGATCCGCCGGGCTCCACGCCGGCGGTCCACCAGCGTGCCCCGGCCGGGCGGCAGCGGCGCGGGCTTGACCGACTCCACCAGCGCCCCTTCGTCGGGGCTGCCGTTCATCACCAGCCCCGGTGCGGCCAGCTCCCGCAACCGGCCGAGCAGCGGGTCGAACAGCGCCCGGCCCGCGCCGCCGCTGCGCCGCGTCAGCACCACGTGCAGCCCGACGTCCTTGGCCTGTGGCAAGAACTCCAGCAGCGGCAGCAGCGGGTTCGGGACGGCGGAGCCCGCAGGTGCGACGAGGTCGTAGTCGTCGATCAGCACGTACACCTCGGGGCCGGACCACCAGCTGCGCTCGCGCAGCTGCCGGGACGTGACGTCCGGACCGGGCAGCCGCCGGCGCAGTGAACCGGCCAGCTCGCGGGCGGCGTCGGCGGCCGCGTCCGGTGTGCTGGCGTACCCGATCAGGTGCGGCTCACCGAGCGCACCGAGCAGTCCTCGCCGGTAGTCGACGACCACCAGCCGCGCGCGCTCGGGCCCGAGCCGGTCGGTCAGGCCCCGGGCGATGACCCGCAGCAACGTGGTCTTGCCGCTCTCCGCATCGGCGAAGCAGAGCAGGTGCGGCTCGGCGGCGAAGTCGAGCTCGACCGCGGACAGCCCGTCCTCGTCGACCCCGATCGGCACCAGGGCCGGGTCTCCGGCGGGCAGCCGGTCGTAGTCCAGCCGGGTGGGCAACAACCGGACCGGGGGGACGCCCGGCCCCTCCCACGCTTCGGCGATCGCCGGGACCAGCGCCGACGGGTCGCCGGCGGCCAGCCGCGGGGCGGCGAGCACCATCGCCGCCCCGTCCGCCAGCCCGTGCCCGGCCCGTGCCGGCACGGCTGCCGCCCGGCGGCGATCCACCTCGGACTCCGACGGCTCACCGAGCCGCAGCTCGACACGGGAACCCAGCAGCTCCTTCACCGCCGGGCGCAGCTCGCTCCAGCGCGTCGCGGACAGCACCAGATGCACCCCGTAGGCGAGGCCCTGGGCGGCCAGCGGCAGCAGCCTGGCCTCCAGGTCCTCGAAGTCTCCGCGCAGGGTCAGGTAGCCGTCGAGGACCAGCAGGAGGTCCGTGGCCGGTTCATCGCCGAAGTCCCCGGCCGCCCGGCGGGACCGGAACTCCTCGACCGACGCCAGCCCGGCGTCACGGAACAGCCGCTCGCGCCGGGCCAGCGCGGCGGCCAGCTCGGCGACCGTGCGCCGCACCAGATCGGGCTGCTGCCGGTCGGCGACCGTGCCGACGTGCGGCAACCCGGCCAGCGTCGCGAGCCCACCGCCGCCGAAGTCCAGGACGTGGACGCCGAGCTCGGCCGGGGTGTGGGTCAGCGCGAGGCCCAGCACGAGGGTGCGCAAGGCCGTCGACTTGCCCGACCGCGGCCCGCCCGCGACGGCGACGTGCCCGGCGGCGCCCGACAGGTCGACGACGAGGGGGTCACGCCGCTGCTGGTAGGGCCGGTCGATCAGGCCGATGGGAACCCGCAGCGTTCCCGGCGGGCCACCGGTCGCGGCCAGCCCGCGCTCGGGCACGTGGCGGACTGCTCCGAGCAGCTCGTCCAGCGGCGGCGGGGTGTCCAGCGGCGGCAGCCAGACCCGGTGCGCGGGCGGCCCCAGTCCGGCGAGGCCGGCCAGCATCGTGTCGAGCACGGTCGGCGGCTCGGCCCCGGAAGAACCCGGCTCCGCGATGAACCGCCCGGCAGCGGACGGCCCGGCGACGGGCGCCCGGACCGGGCCGGCACGGAACGGGTACACCCGGCGATCCCCCGGTGCGGCGGTCACCGGACCACCCGTCACCGCAGGCCCCGAGACGTACGCGGCGCGGAAGCGCACCAGTTCGTCGGTGCCGGTGGCCAGGAACGCCGACCCCGGGGCCGGCGGCAGCTGGTGGGCGTCGGGCACCCCGAGCACCGCGCGGGACTCAGCGGCGGAGAACGTGCGCAGCGCGATCCGGTAGGACAGGTGCGACTCCAGCCCGCGCAGCCGCCCCTCGTCGAGGCGCTGCGAGGCGAGCAGCAGGTGCAGGCCCAACGACCGGCCGAGCCGGCCGATCGTGACCAGCAGGTCGATCAGCTCCGGACGCTGGGCGAGCAGCTCGGAGAACTCGTCGACGACCACCAGCAACGCCGGCAGCGGCGGCAGGTCCGGACGGGCGCGCCGGGCGGCCGCATAGTCGGCCACGCCGGCCAGGTTCCCCGCCGCGCGCAGCAGCTCCTGCCGCCGGGTGATCTCCCCGGCCAGCGCATCGGCCATCCGGTCGACCAGGGTGAGCTCGTCGGCCAGGTTGGTGATCACCGCCGAGACGTGCGGCAGCCCGGCGAGACCGAGGAACGTCGCCCCGCCCTTGAAGTCGACGAGCACCAGGTTCAGATCGGCCGGGGAGTGCGTGGCGGCGAGCCCGAGGACCAGCGTGCGCAGCAGCTCGCTCTTGCCCGAACCGGTCGCACCGACGCACAGCCCGTGCGGGCCGCTGCCGCCCTGGGCGGACTCCTTGAGGTCCAGCAGCACCGGTCGCCCGCGCTCGTCGACGCCCACCGGCACCCGGAGCCGATCGGTGTCCGCCCGCCGCCAACGGGCCCGCAGCGCCTCGACCTGCTCGGGTCCGGCGCGGCCCGCCGCGTCGACGCCGAGCAGCGCCGGGAGGCCCGCCGGTTCCCGGAGTCCGCCGGCGTCGGCCGGGTCAACCGCTCCGGTAGGCCGGTAGCGGGCCAGCCGGCGGGCCAGCGCCCGCGCGTCGGTCACCGTCAGCGCGTCCGGCCGTCCGATCCAGCTGATCCCCTCGCGCTCCGGATCGCCCTCGACCCGGCCCAGCCGTTCGGCGCCGACCGGCAGCCGCACCACCGTCGGCGTCGGCCGCCGTCCGGGCGGAGCCCCGACCCGCAGCACCGTCACCCCGGCCACCCCCGCCCACGGGCCCGGCCCATCGGCCACCCCGTCCACCACGACCAGCAGGTGCGGCTCGCCGATCCCGGGGCCGGGGCTGCGCCCGGTGAGCTCGGCGATCCACCAGCGGCGCACGTCGTCGACGTCCGCGGTGATCATGCGCAGGGGCCCGACGGCGTCGCGGCGACGCGGGTGGGCGACGTGCGGCAGCCACTTCACCCACTCCCACTCCGCCGCCGGCGAGGGTGCTGCGACGACGGCGAGCAGCGCATCCGCCGGGCTGTGCCACAGCGCGTACTGCGCGACCATCGCGCGGGCCAGGTCCCGCGCCGGGCGGAGGTCGCCACCTGCGGTGTCGGCGCAGTCGGTGCTGTCGGGTTCCAGCCACACCGTCGAGCTCGACCGCAGCGACAGCGCCACCGGCAGGTCCGGCACCACGGCGTGGCCGAGCAGGAACCGGCGCAGGGCCAGCGCGGTGATCGGTTCGATGCTCTCGACGGGGCCGGTCTGCGGGGCGGCCAATCGGGTCGCCAGCCGCTGCGCACCGCAACCGACCCGTAGCTGCCCGAAGTCCGGATCGGCGCTGCGCCGCTCCCAGAGCCGGCCGGCGGCGAGCACCGCGGGCCAGGCCGTCGGCTCGGGGTGCACGGTCTCGAGCGCGGCCCGCTGCTCGGTGGCGATGCCCCGCACCCGGCGGCGCAGCAGCCCGAGGTAGCGCAGATAGTCGCGGCGGTCCTCGTCCAGGGCCGCGGCCCGGTTCGCCCCGCCGCGCCTATC
>NZ_JAAXKZ010000167.1 GCF_012911875.1 Pseudonocardia bannensis
ATGGCGCGTCAAACAAACTGGCACAAAAACCAATTCATAAACAAGCTCGACACACTGTTGAGTTCTCAAAAGACACCCGCACACCCTCACCCACCACCAAGCGGGATCCGGGGCCGTGTTCCGTACCGGCCCCACCGTACACCACCCGATCCAAGCGGATCGGCAGGGTCCGACGGGGGCCGCCAGCGGGCCTGTTGACCGAACCCTCAGGGCCCGTTCTGTCCGGCTGTCTCGCTGACAGGAACCAAGTTACGCGTTGCCTCAGCGCCGCGTCAAATCGGCCCCCCTATACGCCCGCTGACCTGCGAGAAACGGTGCCGGAACGGGCATGGTCCTCAGGTCAACGGAACGGTTCGCAAACCGCGCCGATGTCGCGGCGACGGGACTTCGGGCGAAATCCCGCCTGTGCACCGGCTCTCGGTACAGCGGCAGACGATCAACCGCCATCCGACGAGCCGAGCCGGCCACCGGCAACTCCGTAGGGTTGTCGTGCTGACTCACCAGCAAAGCGCCGATGTGTCATCGGTTACCCCTGGAGCGAGGTTTCCTGGCCCGGTTCCGCGTGGCAGCGCCGATGGCGATACCTGCGGAGACCACGGCCAGAGCCTTTCCGCCCCGGGAGGACTCGAACCAGCCATCACAACGCCCCGGTCACGGTTGCCATTCCGGCACACCGGGCCCTGAGGGGGTGAGGCCGGTCACGATCGGGCAGTCGGGGCGGTTCGATCTCGGGCTTCCTGCCCGGCCGTTGCCGTCCCGCTGTTCCTCGTACCGTCCAACAACCCGGTCGTGCTCACCATTCCGTCCCGGCGGGACCGGGTGGCACCGGCTCGAGTCGTGCGCGCTCAGCGTCTGTACCACCGGCTTGCCGAGACTGGCCGGCCCGACCTCGCGCGGCTGGTCCGCCCGGTCCGACGGGACGACCATCCGTCTCCAGATCGATCCGTACGTCGGTCTCGGACGGCCGTCCGGCCGCACCTGGATGACGTCCGGAGCTGGGTCGGCGCCGTCCTCGGCACCTCCCGCTGGCGCGCCCAGGGCCAGGACGCACGCGCCGCGCGTCGACCAGGCAGTGCCGCTGCGCGGGCCGACGCTGTCGGTCGTATGACGGTTGCACCGCAGGCCTCCGCACGGTGCGTCCGCACTCGGCCGAGGCGTCATCGAGAACCCATCAGCCTCGATGTCGCGGCGGTCACGCCGGCCCCGGTCCGGAACCGGCGGTTGCGCGCGTCCGCGACGAGCGACGTGACCCGCCGCGTCGTCGGACCGGCCCGGGCCGAACAGGTTCGCAGCTCGGTGCGCTGGTGTGGCTGTGTCTCGCCGAGCCCGTGGTGCACGTCGCCGGTCGTGCGGGGATGACTGTGATGCGTGTGGCGCCAAGGCCTTGACCCGCCGGTGAACCGGTGAACGACGTGCCCCGGGTGAGCCGCGGGCGTTCCGGCGCCGGGCCGGACGCACGACGGACCTGTGCCCGACCACGAGTCGCCGTACCGTGGACGGCGTGCAACCGAATGGGACGGGCCCCGGTGCAGCGCCGGGCGAGCTGGACGACAAGACCCTGGCGTTCGCGCACCGGATGTTCGATCTCGCACGTGAGGGCAGCACGGGGGAGCTCGCGGTGTATATCGACGCCGGGCTACCGGTCGACCTGACCAACGCCAAGGGCGACACCCTGCTGATCCTCGCGGCCTACCACGGACACCCGGCCACGGTGTCAGCGCTGTTGGCCCGCGGCGCCGACCACGCGCGCACCAACGACCGCGGGCAGACCGCCCTGGCCGCCGCGACGTTCCGCCGCTCCGCGGAGTCGGTCACGGCACTGCTCGACGCGGGCGCCGACCCGGCACAGGGCCACCCGTCAGCGCTGGCCACGGCGGCCGTCTTCGAACTTCCCGACATGCTCGAGCTTCTGCAGTCCGGGCGGCCCACATGACCGGATCCGCCGACGAGGCCGCGCCCCGGACGATCGCGGACCGCCCCTTCCCCGGTACCGAGCTCGACGACGGCCGCGACGTCTACTGGTTCGTCGGCGGACCGCTCGACGGGCGTGTGCAGATCCGATCTGCCGGCGTCGCTCCCGCCACCGTCTGCCACGTGCACCTGCACGACGGGCCGAAGATCGTGCACCAGTACGACCTTCACGAAGTGGCCGGACACGGCGGCGAGTATCGCCTGCGCGACGGCTGAGCCGCACCCGAGCCCGCCGGTTCCGTCTCCTGCCGAGCCGATGTGCGGCGCCCGTGCGCAAGCCGGATCCGGCCGGGAGCCGGTCGGCCGGTGCCCGGGCAGCTGCGCAGCGCCTCACGCAGCACGGTGAGGTGATCGGCGGCGGTGGTGCTGCCGGCGTTGCCCGGGCGCAGCAGCACCGACAACGGTTCCCCGCTGCCGCCCGGGCCGTGGTCAACGACGGTCCACAGCGGGTGATGGCCGACTCCGCGTCTGAACGTCGGGGCGGCGCCCTCCTTCTCGCTGTGCGCGGTCACCAGGGTGGCGTCCACGTCGATGACCAGCGGCGGTCCGCGCTCACGCCGTGGTCCGGGCTGTGCTGCCCGGCCCCTGCCCACGCCCGAGAACGGGCGACGGCCCGGGCGGCGGCGATGGCGCGCAGCGCCGCGGCGGCGATGGCGCGCAGCGCCGCGGTGGCGCGCTCGGCGAGCCGGTCGAGGGTGCGGGACACCGTCGGAGCCCACGCGACCGGGCCGTAGACGCCGGGCTCGGCGCGCAGCAGCGCGATGTCGGCCAGGCAGTCCCCACCCAGTCCGAGGGTCACCGTACGGTCGAGCACGATCGTGGCGGGGTCGTGCACCGCATTCGTGCGCCGCCACCGCCCGTGAAAGCGCCGGGCTAATGCCCCTAGCGTGGACATGGTCGGCACCGAACACTCGCCGCCTCCAGGGAAGTCTCCAGGGAGGTGTTATGCCATTCATCGATCGTGTGGATGCGAGGCGTCGGCTGGCCGGCAGGCTGCGTCATCTGCGGGGCGAGGACGTGGTTGTGCTGGCCCTGCCAAGGGGTGGGGTGCCGGTCGCGTTCGAGGTGGCCAGCGCGCTCGATGCCCCGCTGGATGTGATCGTCGTGCGCAAGCTGGCGGTACCGGTCCGGCCCGATCGACCCAGGCGCGGTGCACTCGCGATGGGTGCGGTCGGCGAGGGCGATGTGCTGGTGCTCAACGAGCCGATCATCCGGCGGGAGAATGTGAGCGGCGCGGAGCTTGCGGAGATCGAGCGGCAGGAGCGAGCCGAGGTCGATCGGCGGACCCATCGGTTTCGGCACGATCGGCCGCGACTGCCGTTGGCCGGTCGGACGGTCGTGCTGATCGACGACGGGATCTCGACCGGTGCGACCGCTCGGGCGGCGTGTCAGGTCGCCAGGGCGCAGGGCGCAGCTCGGGTGGTGCTGGCTGGGCCGGTCTGCTCTCCCCAGTCCGCCGCCGAGCTGCGCAACGAGGTCGACCAGTTGGTGTGTCTGGAGATCGGTGGTCCAAGGGGACTCGTGGCCCAGTTCTATGCCGACTTCCGTTCGGTCTCCGACGAGAAGGTCATGGACTTGTTGCGGCGTGCGGAGCGCAAGGAGTCACCTGCGGTGGGCGCGGCCGGTGATGACGAGCCGCGAAGCGATGACGAGGTCGAGATCCCCGTGGGGGCGGTTCGGCTCAAGGGGCGCCTCACCGTTCCGGAGGGGGCCGTCGGCGTCGTGGTGTTCGCGCATGGCAGCGGCAGCAGCCGGCACAGCCCGCGCAACAGGTACGTGGCCGGGGTCCTGCAGCAGGCCGGCCTGGCGACGCTGCTGTTCGACCTGCTGACCCCGCAGGAGGAGCCGCGCCAGGCCAACGTCTTCGACATCGAGCTGCTGGGCGGCAGGCTCACTGAGGTGACCGGCTGGGTGCGGCGCCGACCGGGGTGCGCTGGGCTGCCCGTGGAGTACTTCGGCGCGAGCACGGGTGCCGGGGCAGCGCTGTGGGCCGCCGCAGCGGCGGACGCGGACATCGCGGCGGTCGTGTCCCGCGGCGGACGGCCGGACCTGGCTGGGCCGCGGCTGGGCGAGGTGCGCGCACCGACGCTGCTGATCGTCGGCGAGCAGGACACGCGGGTGCTCGAACGCAACCGACGGGCGGAGGCCTTGATGCGCGGTGAGAGCCGGATCGCCGTCATCCCCAGCGCCACCCACCTGTTCGAAGAACCCGGCACGCTCGCGGCAGCCGCGGCGGCTGCTTCCGCCTGGTTCACCGAACACCTCGTCCCCGCAGCGCCCAGCGGCTGACCCCTCACGGCTATCCGCGTTCGGCACGGCGAGTTCGTGGCAGGCGCGACCGTCGTGGAGATGGCGCTGCTCGGGGGTGCCCTGCTCACGATGGTCGCGGCAGCCGTTCAGGTCGCCCTGTTGTTCTACGCCAGCCAGGTCTCCCTGACGGCAGCCGAGGACGGGCCGCGCTCGGGCCGGTACCTCGAGAACCCGTCAGCGGACCGCCCGCGAAAATGCCGAGTCGTTCCCAGAACGCGCTTCGGTAGCGCTCTGCAGACCCCGACCGTCCTTGCCGATCTCGACCCGGGAGCGGCGGGTTGCTCGCGAAATCCCGCGCAGTCCGCACCCGCACACTCCGACTCATGCACTCGCTGCTCAACCGCGCCATGCGGCACGCGATGGCGCGGGACAAGGTCAAGCGGAACGTGGTGGCGTTGTGACAGCAAGGCCACAACCGGTAGCGAACTCCCCGGGGAGGACAGCTGCGTCGCTCGTCGTCAGACGGAATGGACGAGGTCGACGCTCGCGGCACCGCGGCCCGTCGGCATCAGGCCGCGGACAGCTCCCCACGCAGCAGGCGCGCTGCATCCGCCATGGCTCGCATCTTGCCCTCGGCGCTGGCCCGGGGCAGATACTTCATCCCGCAGTCGGTGGCGATGACGATCTGCTCGGGCGGGATCCGGTCGAACGCCCGGCGGGTGCGTTCGGCCACCAGTTCCGGTGTCTCCACCTCGGGGGTGGACAGGTCGATGACCCCGAGGATGATCGTCTTGTCCGACAGGTCGGCGAGGACGCCGAGGTCGAGGCCGGACTGGGCGGTCTCGATGGAGATCTGGTCGACCGGACAACCGGCCAGCTCGGGCAGGAACGAGTAGCCCTCGGGTCGTTCGTGGATGATCGCGGCGTAGCCGAAGCAGATGTGCACCGCGGTGGTCCCGGTGACGCCATCGAGCGCGGCGTTGAGAGCGGCCAGGCCGTAGGCGCGGGCGGCGTCGGGGCGGGCCTGCATGTAGGGCTCGTCGATCTGCACGATGTCGGCGCCGGCGGCGAACAGGTCGCGGATCTCGGCGTTGACCGCGGCCGCGTAGTCCGTCGCGGCGGCCTCGGCATCGGGGTAGTGGTCGTTCTGCGCCTGCTGGCTCATGGTGAACGGCCCCGGCACGGTCATCTTGATCGTCCGGTCGGTGTGGCGGCGCAGGAACCGCACGTCGTCGACCTCGATCGGGTGCGGGCGGCGGATGGGACCGGTGATGCGGGGCACCGGGTTGGGGTGGCCGCTGCGGTCCAGGGCGGTACCCGGATTGTCGATGTCGACGCCGTCGAGGGCGGTGGCGAAGTGGTTGGAGTAGCTCTCCCGGCGGATCTCGCCGTCGGTGATGATGTCGAGCCCCGCGTCCTCCTGGGCCCGGATCGCGAGCAGGGTGGCGTCGTCCTGGGCCTGGGCGAGGTACTCGGGGGCGACGCGCCACAGCTCCTTGGCCCGCACCCGGGGCGGGAACCGGCCGGCGAGCTTGGTGCGGTCGATCAGCCATTCGGGCTGGGCGTAGCTGCCGACCAGGGACGTCGGCAGCGTTGGCGACGATGGCACGAGGGCTCCTCGGTGGGCGGTCAGGGGGTCAGCACGATCCGTCCGGCTGCGGCTCCGCAGACCTGGCGCTGCCAGGCCGCGGCGACGTCGTCGAGCGGCACGATCTCGTGGGCGACGGTGAGCGCGCCACGGGCGGCGTGCTCGGCGACGGTGGTGAGGGCGGCGCCGCGCTGCTCGCGGGTGAGCTCGTTGTTGGTGTAGCCGAGCAGCCGCAGCGACCGGCTGCGCAGCGTGGAGGAGTCGATCGGGCAGGTCTCCGCGGCGGAGCTGCCCAGGTTGACCAGGCGCCCGCTCGGGCGCAGCGCCCGGGCCGCGGCGGCCGCCGGCGCGCCGAACAGCGGGTCGAGCACCAGGTCCACGGGGCCATCGGAGGCCGCCTCGAACCGGGTGGCCAACTCGCTGACGTCGTCGGTGTCGAGGGCGACGACGGCATCGGCACCAGCCTGCTTCGCCCGGTCCTGGGCGGCGGCCGACCGCGCGCCGGCGATCACCCGGCGGGCGCCGGCGACGCGTGCGAGCTGGATCGCGGCCTGGCCGACCACCCCGCCGGCGCCGAGCACGAGTACCTGCTCACCGGCGGTGAGCTCGCCACGCCAGGTCAGAGCCATGTGCGCGGCGACGGCCGACAGCCCCAGTGCCGCGACGAGCACCGGGTCGGCGCCGTCGGGCAGCACGACGAGGTCGCCCTGCGGGACCGCGGCGAGGGCGGCCATGCTGCCGTCACCGGGCTGCATTCCGGCCGTGGTGGGGAACCAGACCGGCCGGCCGGCCGCTGTACCGACCCCCTGTACGCCGGGCACGTACGGCGTCCGCGGGACGCCGAAGTAGGACGTCCCGGTCGCGCACAGCACGTCCAGCGGGGTGATCGGCGCAGCGGTCACCTTGACCAGAACCTGTTCCGCTGCGGTACCGGGCGGTTCCCGGTCGGCCACTGTGGGCGGTCGACCGGGCTCTTCGATCACGGCGGCCCGCATGGTCAGGTGGCGATGTCGGGGTAGGGCAGCGAGAAGTGCGAGAGCCGCTGCGCGTATTCCTTCTGGAATCCGAGCGGCTCGTCGTAGTCCCGCTCGAACATCGCGATGAACAGGGTCAGAGTCAGGAACGGGTGCGCGCCGAGCTCGAACAGCGCCGGGTAGTCGTGCCCGGCGAGCGCGGCCCGCTCGCGGTCGTCGAAGCGCAGCCAGGTGCTCGATTCACCGTCGTGGCAATTGAGGATGCGGTTGGCCTGCTCGGTCTCCCACCACGCGACGGTGCCGGTCGGGTCCTCCCGATAGCGCTCGACCAGCTCCGGATCGCGGTCGACGGTGAACAGGAACTTGTTCAGCAGGTACGTGCTCACCGCGCACCGCCGTTCGGATACCAGGTGAAGTAGGCCTCCATGGTGTGGAACAGGTCGTAGGTGTCGACGTAGTCGGCCTTCTGCCCCTCGCCGGCCACGCCCATCATGAGCATGAAGTCCATGAACCCGTGGGTGGCGTTGCCCGGGGCGTGCAGGCTGTCCAGGGTCACCTCGGCCAGGCAGCCCTCGATGTCCCCGGAGGAGATCCACTCGACCGCCTTCTGGTCGAACTGCGGGTCCGGGCCGTGCGGGCCGAACTGTCGCGGCCCGCCCAGCTCCAGCGACAGGTGCCCGGTGCCGATCACCGCGACCCGCTCGTCCGCCGGCCAGGACTCGATCAGCTGCCGGATCGTCCGTCCCAACTGGACGAACCGCTTGGGCTGCGGCAGCGGCGGGGCGAAGATGTTGGTGTAGATCGGCACGATCGGCAGGTCGTTCTGCGGGCGCAACGTGATGATCGGGCACGTGATCGAGTGATCGATCCGCAGCTCGTTGGAGAACGCCAGGTCGAACCCGGCGTCCAGGCCCTCGCGAAGCACGTACGCCGAGAGGTTCTCCTGGCCTTTGAGCAACAACCTCGGCAGCCCGAACTCGCGCTCCTCGTTGTAGAAGTTCGCGTCGTAGAACGGAGCCTTGCCCACCAGGAACTGCGGCATGTTGTCCAGCCACAGTTGATGGAAGTGGTCGGATCCGACCATCACCAGCACGTCCGGCCGGGCGCGCGTCAGCGTCTCCCGGAACGCCTCCACCTTGCGCACCCACTCGTCGGCGAACGGCGGCCGGTCCTCCCCGGTCGACGTGCTCGCCCGGTGGTAGAAGGGATGGTGGGTGGACGCGATCACCGCGACCAGTTCAGCCACGCGGACCTCCATCGGTGTACGGCTCCGGAGCGACGGACCGGTTGTTCAGGTCCACCGACAGGAAGATCTCGTTGCCCACCGGCCGGCGCAGCTCCTCGGCGAGCTGCCCGATCAGACCGGCAGTGCGGGCGAGCAGCGCGAACCCGCGCAGCAACTCCAGCGGCAGGCCGAGGTCGGCCAGCGCGGCCCCGCACACCCCGGCGCCGTTGAGCGGCAGGGTCTTGCCCAGCACCTGTGGGTGCACGCGGCCGATCGCGGCGAACAGCGACAGGTGCGGCCCGAACAGGCCCTCCTCGGTGGCGATCTGCATCAGCCGGGGGGTGCGGGGGTCGCCCTCCTTGTGCACGTGGTGGCCCAGCCCGGGGACGAACCTCCTCGCCTCCCGCTGCGCCTTCACCGTCGCCAGCGCGAGGGCGTCCCAGCCCCCGTCGTCGCACGGCAGTTCGCCGTCGACGGAGGAGAGCACGTCGTGCAGGAACCGTCCGCTGTCCTCGGTGACCCCGAGGAACCGCGATCCCCCGCCGAGCAGCCCGGCGGCCAACGCCCCCTGGATCGAGTCCGGCGCTGACAGGTAGGTCAGCCGCGTGACGATCGCGGTCGGGGTGAAGCCGTGGTCGGCGAGCGCGGCGAGCACCGCCTCGAAGACGCGCACCTCTCCTGGCGCCGGGCGTCGCTGGGTGGCCAGCCAGAACGCCAGCTCGCCGAACCCGACGGTGCCCATCACGTCCTCGGCGAGGTCATGGCCGAGCAAGGTGATCGTCTTGAGGTCCGAGGCACCGAGCGCTGTCGGGTACTCGGGGCGGTCGATCTGTTCAGCCACGGCCGTCCTCCTGCGGGGTGGTCAGCCACTTGCGCAGCTCCACGCCGTGCTCGTCGAGTTCCGGCGGTGGCAGCCGGTAGGCGACCGGGGTGGCCGAGAACCGGATCGGGTGCCGGGTGGTCGGCACCGCGCGCTCGCCCTCGCCCACCTCGACGATCGGGTCGAGCTCGAAGCGCTCGGCCATCGCGAACCCGCCGTCGATGGTGTTGATCGGGCCACTGGGCACCCCGGCCTCGACGAGCAGGTCGAACCACTCGACGGCGCCGCGCTTCGCGAGTTGCTCGGTCAGGATCGGGTGCAGCTCTTCACGGTTCGCCGTGCGGTCGGCGTTGCGGGCGAAGCGCGGGTCGTCGGCGACGTCGGGGATGCCGAGGACCTCGCACAGCTTCCGGAACTGGCCGTCGTTCGCCGCGGCGACGATCAGGTCGTTGTCCGCGGTCGGCAACGGCTCGTAGGGGAACACGCTCGGGTGCGCGTTGCCCATCCGGTAGGGCACCACCCCGCCGGCGACGTAGGCCGAGCTGTGGTTGACCAGCCCGGTCAGCGCCGAGGACAGCAGGTTGACCTCGACGTGCTGGCCTTCGCCCGTCGCGTCCCGGTGCCGCAGCGCGGCCAGGATGCCGATGGTGGCGTGGTTGCCGGCCATCACGTCGAACACCGAGATCCCGGCCCGGTAAGGCGGCCCGTCCGGGTCCCCGGTCAGGCTCATCAGTCCCGAGATCGCCTGCACCATCAGGTCGTACCCGGGCACCTTCTTGCCCGCGCCGGAGCCGAAGCCACTGATCGAGGCGTAGACGACCCCGGGGTTGGCCGTGCGCACCGACTCGAAGTCCAGGCCGTACCTGGCCAGCCCGCCCGGCTTGAAGTTCTCGATCACCACGTCGGCGCGATGGGCGAGCTCGCGGGCCACCTCGGCATCCGCGGAGTCCCGCAGGTCCAGGGCGATCGAACGCTTACCCCGGTTGACGCCCAGATAGTAGGTGGACACCTCATCCCGGACCGGCGGCATCCAGGTGCGTGTCTCGTCGCCCTGCGGGCCCTCGACCTTGATCACCTCGGCGCCGAGGTCCGCCAGCAGCATCGTCGCGTACGGGCCGGCCAGCACCCGGGAGAAGTCGGCGACCAACAGCCCCGACA
>NZ_JAAXKZ010000168.1 GCF_012911875.1 Pseudonocardia bannensis
GGGTAGGGGGGCCGGCCCCCTCGCTCGGGCGGATACTCCGGTCGTAGGCGGACAGCAAGGCGCCCGGCCGCCACCCGCCCGTTAGGCTGCGGCGCAAGCCGAGACGTAGAGGCTGCGGAGGGGTGGGATGGCCAGCAGTAGAGAGTGGTTCGAGACGGTCGCCGAGGCACAGCGGCGGGCGAAGAAGCGTCTCCCGAAGTCGGTGTACATGGCGCTGGTCGCGGGGTCCGAGCAGGGAATCACCCTGAAGGACAATGTCGACGCGTTCAGCGAGATCGGCTTCCGGCCGCACATCGCCGACCTCCCGCAGTCCCGCGAGCAGGCGACCAGGGTGCTCGGTCAGGACATCTCGTTCCCGGTGATCATCTCGCCCACCGGGGTGCAGGCGGTGAGCCCGGACGGGGAGGTCGCCGTGGCACGGGCCGCGGCGTCGGCAGGCACGGCCATCGGGCTGAGCTCGTTCGCCAGCAAGCCGATCGAGGACGTCGTTGCGGCCAACCCGCAGACCTTCTTCCAGATGTACTGGGTCGGGACCCGCGACCGCATCCTGCAGCGCGCGGAGAGGGCCAGGAAGGCCGGAGCGCAGGCCCTCATCGTCACGCTGGACTGGACGTTCGCCACCCGGCGCGACTGGGGTAGCCCGCCGATCCCGGAGCGGCTGGACCTGAAGGCGATGGTCAAGTTCGCCCCCGAGGGGATCGTCCGGCCCAAGTGGCTGCTCGACTTCGCCCGCCACGGCGGACTCCCCGACCTCACGACGCCGAACCTCGCCGCGCCCGGGGAGCAGGCTCCGACATTCTTCGGTGCCTACGGCGAGTGGATGCAGACACCGTTGCCGACATGGGACGACGTCAAGTGGCTGCGTGAGCAGTGGGACGGACCGTTCGCCGTCAAGGGGATCATGCATCCCGACGACGCGCGGCGCGCGGTCGACATCGGGGCCACCGCCATCTCGGTCTCCAACCACGGGGGCAACAACCTCGACGGCACGCCGGCGTCCATCCGGGCGCTGCCCGCTGTCGTCGACGCGGTCGGGGACCAGATCGAGGTCCTGCTCGACGGGGGGATCCGGCGCGGGAGCGACGTCGTGAAGGCCCTCGCCATGGGCGCCCGGGCGGTCATGATCGGACGCGCCTACCTGTGGGGGATGGCGGCCAACGGGGAAGCCGGTGTCAGCAACGTCCTGCAGATCCTGCGCAGCGGGATCGACGAGGCGCTGCTCGGGCTCGGGCGGTCCTCGGTCCACGATCTCGTCCGTGACGACCTGATCGTTCCGCCGGACTTCACCCGGGTACCGCAGAACTGACCGATCACCCGCGGGCCGATCACCCGCGGGCCCCCGTGTCACAGGTCGGCCAGCGGCACCCGGGGATCACCGAGCCGGATGTCGTCGATCGGCCGGCCGGACCGGATCAGCCGCTGGATGTCGTCGGTGACGTCCCAGATGTTGACGTTCATCCCGGCCCGGACGCGCCCGTCGGCCATCCAGAACGCCAGGAACTCGCGGCCCGGCACGTCACCGCGGAAGACGACGTGGTCGTAGGTGCCGGGCGGGGCGTGGCCGGTGTACTCCATGCCGAGGTCGTACTGGTCGGAGAAGAAGTACGGCAGCCGGTCGTAGGAGACCTGCTGGCCGAGCATCGACCGTGCCGCGGCGGGGCCACCGTGGAGCGCGTTGGCCCAGTGCTCGATGCGGATCCGCTGGTGGAGCAGCGGGTGCGCGGCGTTGGCGACGTCCCCGGCGGCATGGATGTCGGGGTCGGAGGTTCGTAGCGCGGCGTTGACCAGCACGCCGTCGTCCACCTCCAGCCCCGCCGCCTCGGCCAGTTCGGTCGCCGGGGTGACGCCGATGCCGACCACCACGACCTCGGCATCGACGGCGTCGCCGTTGTCCAGGACGACGCCGGCCACCCGGCCGTCCGCCGGCGAGATCGTCTCGACGCCGTGCCCGACACGCAGCCGCACGCCGTGCTCGGTGTGCAGGTCGGCGAACACCTCCGCCACCTCGGGGCCGAGCACCGATTCCAGCGGCGGGCGCGGGGTCACCACGGTGACCGCCGCACCTCGCTGCCGGGCCGCGGCGGCCACCTCGAGGCCGATCCAGCCGCCGCCCACGACGACGACGCGGGCCCCGTCGACCAGCACCTCGCGCAGCATGTCGGCCTCCTCGATGCGCCGCAGGTAGTGCACGCCGCGCAGTCCGGCACCCGGCACGTCGAGGCGCCGCGCGCGGGCACCGGTGACGAGCAGCAGCTTGTCGTAGTCGAGCCGCTGCCCGCCCGGGAGTTCCACCTGGTGTTCCGCGGGGTGCAGCGCGGTCGCCGGCGTGGCGGTCTGCAGGTCGATGCGCTGCTCGGAGTACCACTCGCGCGGGTGCACGAAGGCCTTGTCCCGCTCGTCGGTGCCCAGCAGGTAGCCCTTGGACAGCGGGGGCCGCTCATAGGGTCGCTCGAACTCTTCGGCGAGCAGCACGATCTCGCCGGTGAAGCCTTCGGCCCGAAGTGTCTCCGCGGCCTTCGCGCCGGCCAGACCGCCGCCGACGATCACGAACCTCGAGTCCTCGTCGGGCATCGGCCGACTCCTCTCGTCCGGCGTTCCGATCGGTGCCGGGCCCCGCCCGGCCCCACCCTGTCATCGTCCCCGTTCCGGTCGTCCGTCGTCCGTCGCTTCCCGAGATTGCGGCCCGGCGCCGTCCACCTGCCGCGCCGGACTGGCCCCCTCGGCCCCTCGGCCCGTGCTCCGGCTGCCGCGCCGCGCGGTTCGTCCGCCTCCGTGTCCCACCGCGACGCCGACCGTGGACCGGCCTCGCGTGCGCGGAGCGGCCACGGGTGGGGATACCGCGGAGCGTTGCCGGGTACGCCACGGTCGCCCGGCTCGAACCGTGGAGAGGACATCCGATGGCGCAGTGCGAGGTGTGCGGCAACGACTACGACCTGGCCTTCGAAGTGCATGCGCAGGGCGCGGTGCACGTCTTCGACAGCTTCGAGTGCGCGATCCACCGGATGGCGCCCGTCTGCGAACACTGCAACTGCAAGGTGATCGGCCACGGCGTTCAGGTCAGTGGCCGGTTCTTCTGTTGCGCTCATTGCGCCCGCGAGAGCGGGGCGGAAGGGGTGCGCGACTCGGCGTGAGTGCCCTGACGCACGGAGTTCCCGGCAGCAGGCCCGAGCTCGCGTGATCCACGCGCCGGTGTTGCTCGCCGGGTTCATCCGCAATGGGTGAGGTCGCCGCAGGCCCCGGTCGCGACGATCGGCGGCGTGAGCCCCGAGGCGCTCGTCCTGGCGTTGTCCAGCGTCGTTCGTCCGACGAGCACCGCGGCGCTCTACGCCATGCTCTCCACCCGCCACCCGCAGCGCCTGCTCGCGGCCTACCTCCTCGCGGGCCTCGCCTTCAGCCTCGGGATCGGTATCGTCGTGGTCACCGTCCTGCAGCAGCGGGCCGTGACCCCTGCCGTGGCAGCCTCCCGCACCGTCGTCGACATGGTGCTGGGTGCTGCGGCGCTCGGTTACGCGGCCGGCACCTGGGCCGGATGGTCGCCCCGTCCGGACCCGGATCGGGTTCCGCGCGACTCCCGCTTCCGGCGCCGGCTGCAGAATCTCTCGCCGTCGGGTGCGGCCCTCGCGGGTGTCCTCACCCACCTGCCGGGCGTGTTCTACCTCGCGGCACTCAACGCGATCATCCGCAGCGCCGGCGGGGTGGCGGATGCGGTCCTGCAGGTGCTCGTCTACAACGCGATCTGGTTCAGCACGGCGATCGCCGCATTGTTCCTGTCGGTGTTCCGGCCCGCCCTCTCGCGCGAGCTGGTCGGCCGGGTCAGCGACTGGGGGCGCCGGCGGAAGCGGGAGATCGTCGTCGTGCTGTTCGGCGCGGTGGGGGTGTACCTGCTCGTCAAGGGAGTGCTGGCGCTGTCGGGCTGATCGACCGCCGGGCTGCCCGGGGGAGTGGCGGCCGTCCGGCCCAAGCGGGCTGACCCGCTCGCGGAACGGCTGCCCACCGGCCGGCCGAACCGTGGCGCCTGGGTGCCACGCAGCGCGTAGTGACATCGACCAGGTGGTATGCCGGGGGCAATAGCCGACAACGTGGACGGTCGAGGGAGAAGGGACGTGACCCGATGACCAGAACCGTGACCCAACCCGTGACGCGCGCCGCCGGCGGCGCGAAGCGGGCAGCCGAGGGGGCGACCTCCGGTGCCACGTCGGAGGTGGCGCGCGAGGCCGCCCGGCGGGCGATGGCCGAGGCGGGAAGACGGGTGCTCGGGGCGGTGGTCGATCGGGCCGTCTCGCGGGTCGACGACGTCGCCGACCGGCTCGACGACGTCGTCGAGAACCGGGGGACAGGCGTGCGGGAGGCGCTGACCGGCAGGCCCGGTCGGCGAGATGCGGCGGACCGGAAGAAGACCGCGGGCGGGGGGCCTGGGCTGACCGCCCAGATGGGTGCCGCCTTCAGCACGGTCGTGTACCGGGCCCTGCAGCTGTTGCAGTCGATCCAGCGGATGGCACTGCAACTGCTGGAGGCGCTGCAACGCCTCGTCCGCCGCCCGGCCAAGGGCGAGCCGGACGCGGAGGCGGACTCCGGGGTGCAGCCCGACAGGGAGACGGAGAAGGAGCCCCCGGACGAGACCGACGAGGCCGGGGCGGACGAGCAGGAGCGCGCCGAGGCGCCGCGCCCCCGTTCGGGTCCGCGTGCGGTCGCAGCGACGCCGCGCCGGAGCGGGCGGCCTGCGCAGGCGCGGGGCGACGAGACCGGGAGGCGCGGTGGCCGGCCGACCAGGACCGGCCGCAGTGGCTGAAGCCGGCCCGCGTGGGCTGATCCAGGAGCGTGGTCCCGGACGGATTCCGGCGGGGCGGACGACGCCGGGGTCGGCGCGGCGTCCCCCCGCCTGCTCAGGCGCCCGTTCCCGGCCGGTCGCGGTCCCGACCCACCGCGTGTCGTCCCCGGCCCTACCCCAGCCCACACCGACGGAGCAGCTGAAGGCCGGTGTGCGGACGCTGGTCGGCGCCCTGATCGACAAGGCCGTCGACAAGGCCGTCGAGAAGGCCGCGGGGGTGGCGCTGCGGCAGGTCGACCGGGTGGCCGCCAAGCTCGACGAGATCGCCGCCGGGGGCGGGGTGAAGACACACGCTGTCCTCGGCGGGGTGCGGGCGGCCCTCCAGGGCAAGAACCCGCTCTGGGGGGCCGTCACGAGCGCGGTCGCGGCGATGAGCCCGGAGGCCAAGCTCGTCCTGGTCCTCGTCCTGATCGTCGCGGTGCTGTTGGCGCCCGTGCTCCTCCTCGTTCTCGTGGTGGCCCTGCTCGTGATCGCCGTGGTGGCGGCGGTGCGTGGCGGCTCGGGCGGCGCCCGCTGACCGGCGGCTCGTTCTGCGATTAGGCGGGAGCAGAATGGTTACCCCTGCACATGACTGAGATCATCCCGTTCAGCGGTGACCGGGTAGGTGAGCTCCGGAGGTCATCGGCGATGACCGAGCAGGAGCTCGCCGAGCGGGTCGGCAGCCCGGTGGACACCATCCGGGAGATAGAGCGGAATGACCGCGAGCCCAACCTGGACATGCTGTTCCGGCTCGCCGCTGCCCTCGGCGTGACGCCGTCCGACCTGCTGGTCGGCGGGGAACGCCCCCTGATCAGCGCCGATGAGCCCCGCACGGCACTGGCGATCAGCGGCAGCGTGCTCCGCTGACGGCGCGGCGTCGGGCAGCGTCAGGCGTCGTCATCGTTCCGGCACGGGTGGCATCGGCTCGGGATGGTCGGGTAGCGCCAGGGTCATCCGCGCGGTGGACCGGTGCCCGAGGAAGACGGGCCGGTTCGCGTGCCCGAACAGCAGCGGCAGCAGTTCCGCGGCGCGGACGGCGCCGTACCAGCCCGCCCGGGCGTGCGTCTCACCGAACGCGCTGACCTCGTCGGGGCGGACGGTCGGCCCGGCGACGAGCAGGGGAGTGGGGTCGCCGGTGTGCAGGACCCCGTCCACCGACGGTGTCGCATGGTCCCCGGTGACCGCGACGATCGCCCGCTCGGCGAGAGCGGCGAGCGTGCCGAGACCGGCGTCGGCGGCCTCCAGCACCTCGAGCTTGGCCCGTGGCTGCTTGGTGTGCCCGGCCTCGTCGGTCGCCTTGGTGTGCACGTGCACGAAGCGGGCGCCGTCGTCGATGAGCTCACCGGCGATGTCGAGCCGGGCGGCGAGATCGGCGCCGACGTCGGCCACCGGTGCCAGGTGCCGCCCGGTCATGCCCAGGATCCCGGCCAGCCCCCGGTAGAGCCGGGTGCTGGTCACCGCCGCGCCCGCCACCCCGGTCTGCTCGACGAAGCTCGGGATCGGGCGGCGGACCCCGGACCACTTGGTGGTCAGGACGTCGAGCGGAGGCACGCCGCGCGCCGCCCGGGCCGTGTTGACCGGGCTCGCCACCAGAGCGGCGCGAACGTCGAGCAGCAGCATGGTGAGCGCCTCGGCGGTCGGGCCGGCGGCGGGCTCGGCCGGCAGCACCCGCAGCCACGGGTGGAAGTCCTCGAAGAACGGATCCGAGTCGGTGATCCCGGCGGCCGGATGCCCGGGAAGCGCGAGCAGGGCCTCGCCACGGCCGCCGAGGGGGCGCAGTGTGGCGCCGTGCCGACCGAGGACGGGCTCGAGTTCGGCGAGCAACGCGGTCGCGTCCGCGCCGTCGGCGGGCCCCACCCGGCCGGTGATCCACACGCGGTCGCCGTCGCAACGGGAGGTACGCAGTGCTGCGTGCGTGACCGCGACGCCGGGTTCGACGTCGATGCCGGCGCCGATCGCCTCGAGCACCGCGCGGCCGGGGAAGGGCACGTCGGCGAACCCGAACATGGCCCAGTGCGCGAGCTCGGAGGCCGGTGCCCGGCCCCAGCCGAACGGCAGGTGCCAGCCGGACGCACCGCGCACGGTCAGCGCGTCGAGCACGGGTGTGCGGGCGGCCTCCGCCGGTGTGCGTCCGCCCAGCTCGGGCACCGGCCGGTCACCGAGGCCGTCGAGGACGACCAGGACGACCGGCAGCCGGTCGTCGTCGAGGCGGGGCTGGGTCTCGCCGTAGCCGGGTGGTCTCACGTGCGGCTCTCCATCGGGGTCTCGGTCAGCAGTTCGTCCAGCACCGGTCCGGTCGCCGCAGGCACCGCGTCCTGCCAGGCACCGCCGGTGGCCAGCAGCCGGCGGATGTCGGTCGCGGACAACTTGGCCGCCGGGTCCCCGTCGAGCACGGTGACGGGGTAGCCGGCGTCGGCGAACCAGCCGGCCTTCTGCCGTTCCCAGTCGCTGTAGACCCGCACGAAATGCCGGGCCCGGAGCGGGACGTACTCGGGCCACAGCTGCGGCCGGGTGAGGTCGAACGGCACGACGGTCACCCGCGGGGCCCATCCGGCCGCCGCGACCGCGGTGCCGAGCAGCCGGGCCCGCTCGTAGTAGGTGAAGGGGTTGGCCGACGTGGTGTGCCGGTGCGCCGACGTCGACTCCTCGTGCCGGGCACCGGAGTCGGGGTTCGTGACCGCGACGATGAGGTGATCGCACTGCCGCAGCGCGATCCCGAACAGCTCCAGGTGCTGCTCGTGGACCGGCTGGAATCGCCCGGTGACGCAGCCGAGGGCGGTCACGGCCGCGCGCAGATCGTGCCGGGCTCACCGTCGGTGAGCTCGCCGACCACGGCCGCCGCGACGTCCCCGCGCGCCCGCAGCTCCGTGACAAGGGCCGCGGACCGCTCGGGGGACACGGCGAGCAGCAGCCCGCCGGAGGTCTGCGCGTCGGCGAGCAGTACCTGCTCGGCCCGGTCCAGCCCACCCGGGTCGAACCACCCGGCGGCCAGTGCGGCGTCGAGGGTGCGGACCGATCCGTCGGGCGCGCAGCCGGCCGCCAGCAGGTCGGCGACCCCCGGCAGCCGGGGCACCGAGCGGGTGTCGACCCGGGCGGCCACCCCCGCGGCCAGGGCCATCTCGTGCAGGTGCCCGAGCAGGCCGTAGCCGGTGACGTCGGTCCCGCCGCGCAGTCCGTCCCTCCGCGCGACCGCGGCGGCGTCGGCGTTGAGCCGGGTCATCGACGCGACGGCGGCGTCGACCGAGGCCGCGGGCGCCTGCCCGCGCTTCACCGCCGTGCTCACGATGCCGACCCCCAGCGGCTTGGTCAGCACCAGCGCCTCCCCGGCGACGCCGCCGCCCTTGCGCAGCACCGCGCGCGGATCGACCTCACCGATCGCCACCAGCCCGTACTTCGGCACCGGATCGGAGATGCTGTGCCCGCCGACGAGCAGTGCCCCGGCCGCGGCCACCGCCTCCGCTCCGCCGCGGAGCACGTCGGCGAGGAGCTCACCGGACAGGTCCGCCGGCCAGCCGAGCAGGTTCAGCGCGAGCAGCGGCCGGCCGCCCATCGCGTACACGTCGGACAGCGCATTGGTCGCGGCGATCCGCCCCCAGGCTCGGGCGTCGTCGACGACCGGGGTGAGGAAGTCACAGGTGACCACCCACGCGCGGGATCCGTCGATCGCGTAGACCGCGGCGTCGTCGGCCGGGTCGAGCCCGACCTGCAGCGCGGGGTCCACGTCCTGGCCACCGAGCGCTCCGGTGCTCCGTACGGTCGCGAGCACGTCGGACAGCAGCGACTGTGGCAGCTTGCACGCGCAACCCCCGCCCGACGAGTACTGCGTCAGCCGGGGCGCGCCGGCCACCCCGGTCATCGCGACGCCGCAGTCTCCCGGAGCAGCCCTCGGGCCACGGCGTTGCGCTGGATCTCCACGGTGCCGGCGGGGATCTTGAGGTTGCGCGCGACCCGGAACAGCTTCTCCTCCGGGGAGCCCAGCAGCAGGCCGGCGGCGCCGTGGACCTGGACCGCGTTGTCGGTGACCCGGTAGAAGGCCTCGTCGTTGATCACCTTGACCAGGCTGATCAGGCGCGGCGCGTCGCGGTGCAGGGGGATGCCGAACGGGCCGAGCTCGTCGAGCTCCGCCTGTGCCACCAGCGATGCGGACCGGGCCGCGTACACGTCGGCGTCCATGTCGGCGAGCAGGTGCTGCACGGCCTGCAGGTCGGCGATCGGCCGCCCGCCCGAGGTCCGTGAGCGCGCCCGGGAGATCGCGCGGTCGAGCAGCCAGGAACCCCATCCGGCGCACATGCCGCCGCGGCACAGCCGCCGCCAGTTGATCCAGGACATGGCCAGCGCGAAGCCGTCGCCGATCTCGCCGACGACGTTCTCCGCGGGCACCCGGACGTCGGTCAGCTCGAGCTCGCCGGTGAGCCCGTCGGCCAGCATCGTGGGGATGTCGCGGCCGCGCACGAACCCGGGCGCGTCCGCGTCGACGAGGAACATCGACAGCGACCGGGTGCCCGCACCGGGCTCGGTCACGGCCACGATCTGCACGAAGTCGGCGAAGTGCGCGTTGGTGATCCAGGCCTTGTGCCCGTTGATGATCCAGTCGCTGCCGTCGCGGCGGGCGTGGGTGCTCATGGCCAGCACGTCGGTGCCCACCGCGGGTTCGGTGTTGGCGAACGCGGCGGTGACCTCACCGGCCATCAGCGGGTCGAGATAGCGCTCCCGGGCGGCGTCGCTCACGTGCTCGATGGCGGGGTTCGCGCCCTCGGTCCAGGCCAGCGCCGCGAGCCCGAGCCCGAGTCCGGCGTTGCGGTAGACGAACTCCTCGACGTGCTGCATCTCCACCCGGCTGAAACCGCCGCCACCGAGATCGGCGCGGATGTGCGGGTTGTACAGCCCGGCGGCCGCCGACCGGCGCTGCACCTCCCGGCGCGCCTCCCATACGTCCCGGTGCATCCGGCCGGCCTCGTCGAGGTGGGGCTGCCAGGCGGTACCCACGCCGCGGCGGGCCAGGTCCTCCTCCAGCGGTGCGACCTCGGTGTCGAGGAAGGTCCGGAAGCGGGTGGTGTAGTCGGTGACGCGCTCGCTCGGCGCGATGGAGCCGGTGCCGCTGGTCGTCATGGACGGTCCTTCCGGTTCGGGTGGGCGGGGCGC
>NZ_JAAXKZ010000169.1 GCF_012911875.1 Pseudonocardia bannensis
AGTTCAGTGCACCCGCACCGGCGAAGAAGTCCAGGTAGGACTTGCCGTCCACATCGGTCAACCGGCTTCCCACCGCGGTGTCGAACACCACAGGCCAGCTTCGGCAGTAGCTGCGGACCTCGGACTCGAGTTCCTCGAACACCGTTGTCGCTTGTGGCATCTCGTCCCTTTCGTGCCGTCTCTCAGTCATCCTGGATCGATCGGGAGCTCGCCCACCTGACGACTTCCTGACGATGGCGGTCACCGGGAAACCGGACGCGGGACGGGAACGCCTGACGAATGGCTGACGATCCGGCCGAACACGTCTCGAGAGCGGCTACGCGGCCCACCCGCCGCGATACAACATCCGTAGTGGCCGGCGGGCGCGGAACGCCCTGGTCGGCTCGACGATTCGGATGCCGGTCCGGCCGCTGCGCGGTGACTGGGGAGCTTGCCGCCCCGGGGCGCCCCGGCACGCTCCGGGGAGCACCTCGACCGGAACCGGCGGATCGTCGGGTCGAGCCCGCCGGCCACCCGCGAACGATCAGCGTCAGGCGGGCTCCTGGCGAGCGGGCCAGAACGCAACCACCGGGAGCTCGGTGAGCAGCCGCGCCCGCCCGGCGGAGGACCCGTCGTACCGGAACCCGGCGAGCCGAGACAGGATCGCGCGCACGATCGGTGCGATCGCCCGGTTGCGCTGCTCGTACCCGGCGAGGGAGGCCGCCGCCTCAGCCGGCCCGAGCACGCGGTGGGCGGGAACGAACCGGTCGCGGCCGACCTGCACCTCGAGCGCCGGGGCCCGTTCGATGTTGCGCAACCAGTCTGAGTCCGGACCGAAACCAGCGAGCACCACGGCTTCACGACGATCCGGGTCCCAGCGCAGCACCTCGAGGACCGTCCGCCGGACGAAGCCGGTCCGCCGGCCTCGGTGAGTCAGTAGAAGAAAGCGGTGCCCAAGCAGCCGTCCGGCGCCGAGGTCGAACAGTACGACCGGTGCCCGCAACCCGAGCGCCAGGAGACGACGAGGCACCGACCGACGGGGCATCCGGTGCCACCTCCGCCCGGCCCTACCGTCGTGGCTGCCGGGTGGACGGCTGGGAGTTCTCACCGAGGCCGGGCGAGGTCGTCAGCGTCGCCATGGTCCGCCCCGGCCACCCGGTGCGCGACCTCCACCGCCTTACGAAGTCCCACTTTGTCCGCAAGCAAGCGCGCGACATGGGCTGCCGCCAGCAGCGCCGGATCCTGATCTGTCTCGTTTGTAGATCCGTCCGTAGCCCGGACCCCAACTGTGCGGGACACCTTCCGGTTCGGGCCTCCGGTGGCGTGCGGACCGTGGCCGTCCGAACCCTGCCCGGTGCAGCCCGTCGGATGACCGTGTCCATGGACTTCGGTGGGCTCATCCCCGGACAACGACGTTCACCTCCTGCTCCTCGTGACGCTCCCGTTGTCCGGACACGCCGACAGCCCAGGCGTTCCGTTGAGAACGGTGCCCAGCCCAGCCCAGCTTCCCCAGGGACCATGCGAGGTGCCGCCACCCCCTCCTCCGGAGCCGGACGCGGTGGCCAGCCCCACCACGTCGAACAGCGTGAACGCTTCGAGCGGTCACCGATCAGCCTTACCCGTCCGGTCGGCACGCTGGCCCCGCCTGCCGAGCACGGCGCTGATCGTGGCGAGGACGATGACGATCACCCCGACAATGATGTCGTTCCACGTGGCAGCCATGGCGTCGGCGCCAAGGTTGTAGCCCAGGGTGAACGGGGCGAGGATCAGCCAGGCGCCCAATCCGATGTTGACCACTCCGACGGCTGCGCTCCGGTAGGGCGACGCCATTCGTACCAGGGCGACCAGGGCGATGGCGGCCCCGATCACGACATCGTTCCAGTAACCGTCGAATCCAGGTCCCAGGTTCTGGTAATTCAGCGCGAACGGCGCCATGATCAACCAGATACCGGCCAGGAAGGTCAGGGCGCTCACCGCGGCTGGAGCGCTGCCTCCCTCCGGTCGCGGCGCGAACATCGTCTCCGGGCCCGGGCCGCCGGGGCGGACCGGACGGGATGCTCCGGCGCCGGCCGCGGGACTGACGTAAGGCGGCGCGTCGGGCGCCAGCCCGACCGGCTGGTCACCGCGGCGATCACGCGGATTCTGGGCCATGACTCCTCCTCCCTGCACGACGGCGCGGCGGTGCCGAGCCGTAGGTCGTATGCACCCCTCCTGGTTTGCCCACTAGCGCTCCGCGATTACCTGACGGAAACCTTGCAATCACAGACGCGGGAAGGGGCTCGTCAGCCGTTCGACGCTTCCTCTCGCCGGAACGAGCGCCGCGCCGTTGACCGGGCGGGAGCGGGCCGGCGGGCCGTTTGCAAGCTGCCCGTCAGGTAGCCGCCCGGCGCTGCGGGGAACGCCCACCTCAGGACGGGTCCGGGCCTGGGACCTGCCGCCCCGGGCGCGGGCAGGACTTCGCCGTGCAAACTACCGCGGGCCTACCCGGGCGCGCGCCGCACCAGGAGGAGTGGGATCATGGGCCTTACCCCGCATCCAGAAGCCAGAGCGCACCGAACCGCGCCGACATCGCACCGGCGCTCCGCGCTGCACCGGTCGCTCGCCGCAATGGTCGTTGCCACCGGGCTGGCGCTGGCCGGCTGCGCGTCGGATCCCGCCCCCACCGTCACGGATCCGGGTCCCGCCACCACGGCGCCGGCGGAGGGGGCGAGCGTCGAGTGGACGGGCACGGTCTGCAGTGCACTGGTCCCCGTGGTCGAAGCGCTGCGCACACCGCCGGCACCCGACCTGGCCGACCCGGCCGCGACCAAGCAGGCCTACAGCTCCTATCTCGCGCAGGCATTGCAGGAAGCCGAGCGAGCCGTGCAGGACGTCACCGCGGCGGGCCCGGCCCCGGTGGAGGGTGGCGAGCAGATCGCCCGGGAGGTGCGCGAGCAGGTGACCCAGCTACGAGACGACCTCGCGGAGGCCCGAGCCCAGGTCGACCAGGCCGATCCCGGCGATCCTGCCGCACTCGGACGAGCCGTGACCGCTCTCGGCAATACGCTCGCCTCGCTGGGCAACAGCGCCCAGGCGCTGACCGCCGTGGCCGATAACCCACGGTTGGAGCCCGCCTTCCGCCAGGCGCCGTCCTGCCAGCAGCTGCGGGAAATCGGCACCCCCTGAACCAGTGGACCGGATCACCGGCTATGAGGGGATCTCAGCCCGGGGCCGCGGTGGTCGGCGGCGGGCCGGCGGGCGCTCGAGCGCCCTCGGACCAGCCGCGGCACGCGTCCACGTCGCGCTGCAGCTCTGCGCGCAGCTGCCGAACCTCCTCGAGGACGGCACGCAGGGCGCCGGGGTCGAGCTCGCCGATGGCCCGAACCGCCCTCTCGAGCTCGGCGATCAGATCGGTGCCGTGCTGGGCCATCGCGATGCAGGGAGTAGTCGGCGCCGCGGAGGGGTCCGTGGTCCTCGGTGCCGGTGCCGGGGCCGCAGGCGGGCTCGTCACCGGAGGGGGCTCGGAGGCGGCGCGCACGAGGTACCCCGCGACGAGCCCGACGACGAGCGCAGCCACCGCCAGCACGATGGGCCCCCACCGACGTCGGCCCGGCCGCCGCCCCAGGTCGGCATCGTCGTAGTCGCCCATGATCCCCCGGATCTCCTGGCGGGCGCGTGGTTGCCGGGCAGCGTAGGCCGATGCCAGGCTCGGCGCAGGCCCGCCGAGGACGGGAGGCGCCGGTGATGTCGGAGCTGGCGCTGCTGCCCAGCCACCGCACCCTGCGCCGGTGGGACGCCGCCGCCGCGGTGACGACTGCGGTCTTCGCGGTCCTCGGCGTGGTGGCCGGCCTGCAGGTCTGGGGGTTGGCCAACCTGCACCGCGGCCTGTTGGAGGCGGCGGAGGCCCTCGACCTGACCGCCCGCGGGATCGCCCTGCTCGGTGAGGTGCCGCTGGTCGGCACCGGCGCCGACCAACTCGCCGACAGCCTGCGCCAGACGTCGGTGGAGGTCCGTACCAGCACCGCTGCCGCCCGGGAGAGTCTGCGCACACTCGCGCTCGCCGTGGGTGCGGCCCTCGCGGCGATCCCGCTGCTCCCCCTCGCCCTGCTGTATGTGCCGCTGCGGCGCGCCCGCCGACGTGAGCTGCGCGGCCTGCGCCAGCTGCTGCAGGACCCGGTCGATCCGATGCTCATCGAGCATCTTGCGCGGGCGGCGCTGCGCCGGGTGCCCTACGCCGAGCTGCGCCGGATCAGCTGCCGACCCTGGCTCGACGTCGAGCAGGGCCGCCACCTGCACCTCGCCGCTGCAGAGCTGCACCGCCTGGGCGTCCGGTCCCCGCCCGGCTGGGCCACCCCAGACGGCAGGCCGGACAATGGGTGAACGAGCCCCGCCCCGGGGGCGACGCCGGCGCACCCTCGCGCACGGCTACGCCGCCGCGGTCGTCTGGGCACGGTGGCTGATCCTGGTCACCGTGGTCGGGGGCACAGTGGCCGCCGTCATACAGCTACCGGGGCTCGCCGGTTCCCGGGCCGGGCTGTCCGGCCTGGTCGGTAGCGGGAACCCGGCGATCCAGGCCCAGCTCGACGCCGTCGCGCGCTTCGGCTTGCCCCTGCTCAGCCGCACGGCCGTCGTGCAGCACGACCCGGACGGGCTCGACCCGTTCGTCCAGGCCGACACCGTGCTCCGGGCCCTCGAGGTCGACAAGCGGACCCTGGAGGCCGGCGGAGCTCCGGACAGCGAACTCCTGCTGGCCTACCCCCTGGTGAACACCCCGCTGTTGTTTCCCGGAGTGGACAAGCCGTACACGACGATCGTCAGCTACCTGTTCATCGCCCCGACAGCGAACCTGGGCGAACAGGACCTGATCGCCCACGAGTACGCCGCCGGCCTGAAACGGCCGGAGGGCGGCTTGGTCGGCGTGACCGGGACGATCCCGCTGCAGGTCGCGCAGGGCCGGATCGTCAGCGAATCGTTGCCCCTGGTGGAGCTGGCCACCCTGGCCGCCATCGCGCTCATCGTCGGGCTCAGCTTCCGGTCCGTGGTGGCGCCGATGATCACACTGGTCACCGCCGCGGTGGGTTATCTGCTGGCCGACCGGGCACTCGGGCTCGTCGGTGAGCTCACCGGTTTCTCCGCGCCCACCCAGTTGCAGCCCGTGGTGGTGGCGCTGATGCTGGGCATCACCACCGACTACTCGATCTTCTTCCTCTCCGGGCTGCAGCGCCGGCTCAGAGAGGGCCACAGCGGCCACGACGCCGTCCGTGACGGCGTGGCCGAGTACCTCCCGATCGTCGTGGTCGCCGGGCTGACCGTGGCCGCGGGCGTGACCACCCTGTTGGTCGCCGAGTCCGCGCTGTTCCAGGCGTTCGGACCCGGCCTGGCGATCACGGTCCTGGTCGGGCTCGCGGTGTCGACGACGATGGTGCCGGCGCTGCTGGCGATCCTCGGGCGCTGGACGTTCTGGCCGGCAGCGGGACCGCCTGCCCCTCGGGACCCGGCCGGGTCGGCGCCCTCCCGGCTCGCCCACACGGTCGTCCCCACCCGCTTTCTGAAGATCATCGGACGCCGCCCGGTGGCCGGCGCGGTGTGCGTCGTCGTGCTCGGGCTGCTGGTCGCCGCCTCACTCCCGCTGGGCGGGCTGCGCGCCGCAGTGTCGCCGGTGGACACCCTCCCGGCCGACGACCCGGTCCGGGAGGCCGCCGAGGCTGCCGGCGCCGGGTTCGCGCCCGGCATCATCGCGCCCACGGCGCTGGTCGTCGCCGAATCCGGCGTCACCGCCGAGCGTGACAAGCTCTCCGAGCTGGAGCGGCTGCTGGAGGAACAACCGGATGTCGCCGGGGTGCTCGGGCCGACAGACCAGCCGCTGCCCCGCGAACTCGGGCTCTTCCTCGCCCCTGACGGCGGGGCGGCCCGCTACCTGCTGGTCCTGGACAGCGACCCGCTGGGTGCAGGAGCCATCGACGGGCTCGGCGAGCTGCGACAACGAATGCCCGCGCTGCTCGCCGCTGCCGGACTTCCCGTTGCGGAGGTCAGTTTCGCCGGGGACACCGCACTCGGCCTGTCGCTGGTCGACACCGCCGCCGGCGATCTCGTCCGGGTGGCCGTCGCCGTTCTACTGGTGGACCTGTTGCTGCTCATCGTGTTTCTACGCGCCCTGGTCGCCCCGCTCTACCTGCTCGCCACCAGCGTGTTGGCCGTGGGCGCCTCCCTGGGTCTCACCACATGGTTCTTCCAGGACCTCCTCGGCCGGGACGGGCTCATCTTCTACGTCCCGTTCGCTGCAGCGGTCCTGCTGATCTCCCTGGGCTCGGACTACAACATCTTCAGCGTGGGCTACATCTGGGAGGAGGCACGGCGGCGCCCGCTGCCCGGCGCCCTCGTTGTCGCCGTACCCCGCTCCACCCGGGCCATCAACGCCGCCGGCATCACGCTCGCGACGAGCTTCGCCCTGGTGGCACTCATCCCGGTCGCCCCCTTCGAAGAACTTGCGTTCGCAGTAGCCATCGGGGTCCTGATCGATGCGTTCGTTGTCCGCTCGCTGCTGGTCCCCGCCCTGATCTCCCTGGTGGGCCGGGCCAGTGGCTGGCCGGGACGCCGCCTGACCCACAGGCCCGAGGTGCAGCGAGGCTAGCCGGACCCGCGGTGTCCTGACCCGGGGAAGCCGGATCGGTCACTACCGCGCCGAACGGCGCGGCCAGCACACAAGGACCCCGCAGGGCACCCGCCGACGGCGAAGGTGCTGTGCGGGTCCGAGAGCGACACTGTCCGAATAAAGCCAACCAGTGCAGTCGTCGATTTCGGTCCGAGATGCGCCGCCACACCGACGCCACCGGAGACCAAGGTCGACGACGGCCCGGGAGAGCACGACCTCGCTACAGTGCCGGGCGAAGAACTCCGGGTCGAGGCCGCGGGCGGCGGCGGCGAAGCTGTGCCCGTCCCGGCCCAGGAAGATCACCCGAGAGCTCGAATGGTTCTGCACGTGGGTGCGCAGGTCGTCGAGCATCGCCGCGGTGATCGCGGCACACCCCGTAGGCCTGTTCGACCGCGGCGCGCTGGTCCTCGGCGCGCAGCGCGTAGGCCTCGAGCAGGGCGTCGAGGTCGCCGGGTGGGGGCGGCATTCGGTGCGGGGGTCAGGCGCGCAACCGGGCCGGCGTCGCCAGCGCCGGGGTGGCCGGGTCCAGGACCCGGCCCAGCCAGGCCATGAACGCCAGATAGGTCGCCGCCCGGCTCAGCCGCACCGGCGCCCCGCCCTCAGCCCGGCCCTCCGTGGCCTCGGTCATCCGGCCGATCGCGTCGAGGGGTGACCGCGGTGGGCACCGAGTCGACGAAGGGCAACTCGAGCGCCGCGGACAGGGTCAGCGCGTCGTGCTGGATCGTCGCCGGGTGCCAGCCGGCGTACCAGCGGTCCAGGTGCGCGGCCAGGACCACCGCCCATTCCGGCGCGGCCGAGGCGGCGAGCGCCCGGTAGATTGGGTGCCCGGCGGTGATCTCCAGCCGCACAGTGTCGCAACGCCCATTAGACCTGGTCTCAAAACTCGGCGTGTCGCTAGGTGGACCAACGGCCCGCCCCTGGCTCCGCACCGCCCGCCTGTGGGCCCGGCCTGACGGACCGCGAGGTCTGTCAGAGAGACTGGGGGCCAGTGCCCGCCCTCTCGACCTGGAGCCTTTGATGCCGCAGGGGACCGTCCGTTGGTTCGACGCCGAACGGGGTTTCGGCTTCCTCGCGCCCGAGGACGGCTCGCCGGACGTGTTCGTGCACGCCTCCGAGATCGTCGGGGACGGCGGCGCGAAAGTGCTCCGCGAGGGTCAGGCCGTCGTGTTCGAGGTCGGCGAGAACGACCGCGGGCCCCAGGCGCTGCGCGTTCGCGTCACCGCCGATGCGGCCACCGGCAGCGCCGTGGGCCTGCTCGGCACCGTCGACTGGTACGAGCCGGGCAAGGGGTACGGCTTCGTGTCGCCGGACGGCGGCGGCGCCGACATCTTCGTGCACAGCTCCGCCATCGTGACCGGCGGTGTGGTCACCGAGGGGCAGCGGGTGGCCTTCCTGATCGTCGAAGGCGAGCGCGGCCCGCAGGCCGGGCACGTGATCCCGCTGGGAGCGGGGGCCGGCCCACCCGCTGCGGCTGGCATCGGGGACGGTGCCGACGGCACGGTGGCCTGGTACGACGAGGACAAGGGCTTCGGCTTCATCACCCCCGACTCCGGCGCCGGGGACGTCTTCGTTCACGCCCGGGCCCTGGCCGAGGGGCTGACGTGGCTCGCGGAGGGCGACCGCGTCGCCTACGAGGTGGCTAGTGGAGACAAGGGCCCGCAGGCCCGCGACGTGCACCTGGTCCGGGAGCCCCGGACGGCGCCGCAGCGGTCGGCACCTGCCGCGGCCGCAGGGCCGGCGGCGCGGGACGTGCCCGTACGAGGCGGCGAGGGCGTCGTCGCGCGCTACGACGGCGACCGCGGCTTCGGCTTCATCACCCCGGACGCAGGCGGCGACGATCTCTTCGCCCACGTGTCCGTGATCATGGGGTCGGAGCCGCTGCAGAAGGGTGACCGGGTCCGGTACGCGGTGCGTCAGAGCGACCGGGGCCCGCAGGCCGACCGCATCGAACGCCTCTGAAGAGGCGGCCCCACCGATGGCTGATCACTTCCCGACGAGAGTGCTCGTTCATCCCCGTCGATGGTGCCGTCAGCAACGCGGCTGCAGCCTCCTCCAGGAGATCGATCTCCCTCGTGGTGACGGGGGCCCCGTGCCGACCCGAGGACCTGCTCCGCGCTCAGAAGCTCACCAGTCACCCCCACCCAACGACACAGAGCTACCGATGTATCCCAAACGAGTGAATGGATGCGTTAGACCTGATCGCAGGGCTCGATCTTTATGAGCCGGCGGACGTTGATCACGGTGCAGGCCAGCGTGAGTAGCGCCAGCGTGGTGCGTTCGGTCCGGTCGTAGCGCAGCCCGAGGCGTTTGAACCGCAGCAGCCAGGAGATGGTGCGTCGACGACCCAGCGGACCCGGCCGAGGCGGGACTTGTCCTCAATCCCGCGCCGGGCGATACGGACCTTGATACCGCGGGGGGTCAGGTAGCGGCGGCAGCGGCGGTAGTCGTAGCCCTTGTCGGCGTGCAGCTTGTCCGGTCGGCATCGTGGCCGGCCCGCCCGGCCGTGGTGGCCGCGCACGGTCGGGTTCGTGTCCAGCAGCGGCTCGAACAGCATGCTGTCGTGGGTGTTTGCCGCCGACAACATGACGTGCAGCGGTAGCCCGTTCGCGTCGCACAGAACGTGGTACTTGGAGCCGGCTTTGCCCCGGTCAGTGGGGCTGCGGCCGGTCAGCTCGCCCCCCTTTTCGACCGCACCGACACCGCGTCGATGCAGCCTCTGGTCCAGTCGAGCTCGTCGATGTCGGACAGCTCGTCGAGCACGAGCTGGTGCAGCCGGTCCCACACGCCGGCGTCCTGCCACTCACGTAACCGCCGCCACGCGGTGTGCCCGGAACCGCATCCGAGCTGCTCGGGTAGGTCTCGCCAGCGGCAGCCGGTGTCGAGCACGAACAAGATCCCCTCTAGCGCGGCACGGTCATCGATCCGGGGCCGCCCACCCGGACCGCGCGGCGCTGGTCGGGACGGGATCAGGGGTTCGATCAGCTCCCAGAGCCGGTCTTCGACCCGTCGCTGCTGCGTCGTCTTCGCCACGACTGCCCACGATCGACGACCAGGACCGGCAGGTTACCCAGCGACACACCCTAAGTTTTGAGACCAGGTCTAAGCTTGTCCTTTAACCTTCGTGGCCGTCGGTGCCGTTGGCGCTGCCCCCGGGTGATCACGAGTGCAGCCCTTGGTTGATCATGCTTCTGACGAAGGAAGAAGATCAACACAAGGGCTGCGGTGGGTA
>NZ_JAAXKZ010000016.1 GCF_012911875.1 Pseudonocardia bannensis
CCCGGGCCCACCGGCCCCGGGTGGACGGCCACCGGTCCCGCCGGGGGGAGCAGGGCCCCGGCCGCCCGCCGGTGGCCCGCCGCGCCCGTCCGGGCCGGGTGGTCCCGCACCGCGTCCCGGGATGCCGCCGGGCCCCCCGCCGCCACCCCCTGGCCGCGCCGGCCCGCAACGCTTCCGGCCGAACGGCCCGGCCACCGGACCGCAGGGCGGACCGGGTGGGGCGCCGAACCCCGCTGACATGGGGCTGCTCACCCACGACGAGACGGGCGCCCAATCGGTCGCCCGGGCCGGCGGCCTCGCCGTCGCCGAGCGCTCCGACGGAAACCGGTCGCAGTCCGGTCCAGGCGGGCCGTCGGGCGAGCCGGGCGAGGGACGGAAGATCATGTGGCGACGCATCCGGCGGGCGTTGTACGTCCTGGCCGGACTCATGGTCGTCGGCCCGCTGCTGGCGTTCGTGATCGGCTGGATGATCTTTCCGGTGCCGTCGGCGGACGACACCGCGGTCACCCAGGTGGCGAACTTCACCTACGCCGACGGCAGCCCGCTCGCCACCGTGCGCCCGGACAACATCAACCGCACCAAGGTGACCCTCGACCAGGTCCCGCCGGACGTGCGGGAGGCGGTGCTCTCCGCTGAGGACCGCAGCTTCTTCTCCAACCCGGGCTTCGACATCACCGGTATCGGCCGTGCCGTGTGGAGCCAGCTGACCGGCGGCATCGGTGGCGGGTCGACGATCACCCAGCAGTACGTGAAGGTCACCACCGGCCAGGACCAGTTCTCGCTGTGGCGCAAGTACAAGGAGCTCGTCCTCGCGGTCAAGGTCTCCAAGCAGCAGAGCAAGGAACAGATCCTCGAGAACTACCTCAATGTGATCTACCTCGGGCGCGGGGCCTACGGCATGCAGGCGGCGAGCCAGGCCTACTTCGGTAAGGACGTCCAGCAGCTGGGCGCCTCCGAGGGGGCCATGCTCGCCGGCCTCATCCAGTCACCCTCGCGCTGGGACCCCGCGAAGAACCCGGACAAGTCGCTGGAGCGCTGGAACTTCGTGCTCGACGGCATGGTCGCGCAGGGCTGGCTGCCCGCTGCCGAGCGGGCCGGGTTGAGGTTCCCGCAGTGGATCCCGCCGGCCCCGGCGAGCGGTGGCATCCCCGGGGACAGCCGTGGGCACATCTACAACCAGGTGCGTGCGGAGCTCGAGGAACGCGGGATCACCGAGCAGGAGATCAACACCGAGGGTCTGACGATCACCACGACGATCGACCCGGCCAAGCAGGAGGACGCGGTCGCCGCGGTCGAGAAGGTCATGAAGGGCCAGCCGGACAACCTGCGATCGGCGCTGGTCTCCGTCGACCCGAAGACCGGGGCGATCCTCGCCTACTACGGCGGTGACAACGGCGTCGGCCTGGACTACGCCCAGGTGCTCAAGCAGCCGGGTTCGTCGTTCAAGCCGTTCGTACTGGCCGCGGCGCTGCAGAGCTCCCGGCCGATCGGCCTCGGGACGCTCTACGACGGCTCCTCGCCGCAGACGCTGGCCGGGACCGTGGTGAACAACTCCGAGGGCTTCAACTGCGGGCAGTGCTCGGTGAAGACCGCGATGACACAGTCCATCAACACGATCTTCTACCGGATGGCGCTGGACGTCGGGCCGGCCAAGGTCGCCGAGGCCGCGCACAAGGCCGGTATCCCGGAGGACCTGCTGCCCGGACCGACCGGCGGCATCTCGCTGGGCGACAAGGAGGTGCACCCGGTCGACATGGCGTCGGCGTTCGCCACCTTCGCCGCCGACGGCGTCCGTCGCGAGCCGTACCTGGTCTCGCGGGTGGAGGCATCCGACGGCCGCGTGCTCTACGACCGCGGCACCACCTCGGGCCAGCAGGTCTTCTCGCAGCAGATCGCCCGCAACGTCACCGAGTCCATGACGGACGTGGCGACGTCGTCGCGGATCGGGTTGTCCGACGGCCGGCCCGTGGCCTCCAAGACGGGCACCGTGCAGCACCCGACGATCCAGGGCCAGAACAAGGACGCCTGGACGGTGGGCTACACGCCGTCGGTCTCGACCGCGGTGTGGGTCGGAACCGACGACAACTCGCCGATCAAGAACGCCGGTGGACGCCCGGTCTTCGGCCGGATGCTGCCCGGGTCGATCTGGCAGGCCTACATGAACACGGCGCTGAGCGGGACGCCGCGGGAGCAGTTCTCCCGGTTCGTCCCGCTCGGCGCGCCGCCGGTCTCGGAGAACTCCGGTGGCTCGTCGGAGCGCACCCGCTCGGGAGACTCCTCGGACGGCTCGCGCTCGCCGCGCTCCCGGGACTCCGATTCGGCGGACTCGACCCGCGACAGCGATTCCGAGGACTCGCCTCGCCCCGGCCGCTCCGGCGAATCGGACGGCAGGGGCGGCTCGGACGGCAGGGGTGGGTCGGACGGCAGGGGTGGCTCGGGCGGCTCGGAGGACCCGGGCGACTCGTCGTTCGGCCCCGACGACCAGTTCGACTTCCAACCCGACAACCGGGACGCACCGGCCTCGTTCCGGGAGCCTGCGACGGCGGCACCCGGGTGATCGGGCGCGGCCCCGGGACCGGGGCGACCCGGGTCCGGACAGGCCGCGTCGTCCCGTCGTGGAGCGAGCCGCTCGCGATCGCGGCGAGCCGGCTCGTGGGTGGGCCACTCGGACGGCACGCGCTGGTCGGGCGCAGCCGGTTCTGGACACCGCTGCGCGTGGTGCTGCTGCTCGCCGTCGCGGTGCTGGCGCTGAGCTGGCTGGGCAAGGCACCGTGCCTGCAGCAGTACGCGGGCGAGGACGGCACGCCCGCCCTGGACTGGCGCAACAACCGCCAGTACGTCGCGATGTGCTACTCGGACACGGTCCCGCTCTACGGGATCGAACGGCTCGACGTCGGCGCGCTGCCCTACCGCGACCCCTGGGTGGAGGAGCCCGGGACGCCGTCGGAACGGACCCGGTACATGGAGTACCCGGTGCTCACCGGGTTCTTCCAGTGGACGAACGCCCGGCTCGCCGACGGCTGGTTGTGGCTGGCCGAGCGGTTGCCGCTGCCGTCGGCGCTGCCCGTGGTCGTCTACTTCGACATCTCGGCCACCTGGCTCGCGCTCGCCTGGCTGGCCGCGGTGTGGGCGGTCTGCCGGCTGCGGCCGTCCCGGCCCTGGGATGCCGCGCTGGTGGCCCTGTCCCCGCTCGCGCTGGTCCACGTGTTCACCAACTTCGACGCGCTCGCCGTGGCCGCCGCGGCCGCCGGGCTGCTCGCGCTGGCCCGGCGCCGGCCGGTGCTGGCCGGGTTGCTGATCGGTATCGGCGGGGCGGCGAAGTTCTTCCCGATGCTGTTGCTGCTGCCGATCCTGCTCGTCGGGTGGCGGCGCCGGGACGTCGGCACGGCCCTCCGGACGATCGTCACGGCGGTGGCCGCCTGGGGGGCGGTCAACGCCCCGGTCGCGCTGGCCTACACCCCCGGGTGGTGGGAGTTCTTCCGGCTCAACCAGACCCGGCCGGCCGACCCGGACTCGCTCTACTTCGTGCTCAGCCACTTCACCGGGTGGCCCGGCTTCGACGGGGTGCTGCAGCCCGACCAGCCACCCGCGGTGCTCAACGCGGTGAGCCTCGCCCTGTTCGTGCTGTGCTGTGCGGGGATCACGGTTCTCGCCCTGCGCGCACCACGGCCGCCCCGGCTCGCGTCGCTGGGGTTCCTGGTCGTTGCGGCGTTCCTTCTGGTGAACAAGGTGTGGAGCCCGCAGTACTCGCTGTGGCTCGTACCCCTGGCGGTGCTGGCGCTGCCCCACTGGCGGCTGCTGTTCGCCTGGATGGCGATCGACGCGCTCGTCTGGGTGCCGCGGATGTACTACTACCTGACCCCGGAGAACAAGGGCCTGCCCCCGGACTACTTCCTCGGCACGGTGCTGCTGCGCGACGCCGTCGTCGTGCTGCTGTGCGTGCTCGTCGTCCGGACCGTGCTCCGCCCGTCGACCGATCCGCTGCGCATGTTCGACAGGGACGATCCCGACTGGCCCGCGCGCCCGGGGCGTCCCCGGCTCCCGGTCATCGCTGCCGGCGGCGCACGGGTTTCGGTGCCGACCACGTCGCATCCACCGCGCACACCTTGACGTCCACCCGGCCCAGCGGCAGCGCATGGTCGCGCATCCGGCCCTCGGTGAGGTCGGTGCTCACCCCGGAGGCCTTCTTCGGCCAGGTCACCCACACCGCCCCCGGACTTCTCGCCGACACCGGGCCTGCGCGGCAACGGGGAGCCGGAACAGCCCGGTGAGGTGTGCATCACAGCGGCACAGCGTAGGCCGGGGGCGCACGGTCCGGCAGAGTCGAGCGGCGGGCCCGGTGCGAGTGGAGGACGTCGGCGTGGCAGACCTGAGAGAGTCCGTGGCCGATGCCCTGGGCGCCTTCGACCGGCGGCCGGTCGACCGGCCGGAGCTGAAGGTGGCCGCGGTCGCGATCACCTTGGTCACCACGGGGACCGACGACGCCGACCTCGCGGACGGCCTGGCTTTCCTGCTCACCCGCCGGGCCACGACGCTGCGCAAGCACGCCGGCCAGTGGGCGCTGCCCGGCGGCCGGCTCGACCCCGGGGAGACCGCGGCACAGGCCGCGCGCCGGGAACTGGCCGAGGAACTCGGGCTCGAGCTGGGTGCGGACGCGGTGCTCGGGCTGCTCGACGACTACCCGACCCGTTCCGGCTACGTCATCACCCCGGTCGTGCTGTGGGCCGGGCCGGTCGGCGAACTGGCGCCGAACCCCGACGAGGTCGGGGAGGTGTACCGGATCCCGCTCCGCCAGATCGACGTCGAACCGCGCTTCCTGACGATCCCGGAGTCCGACGCCCCGGTGATCCAGGTGCCGCTGTTCGACCGGTTCGTCCACGCGCCGACCGGTGCGGTGCTCTACCAGTTCCGCGAGGTCGTGGTGCAGGGCCGCCCGACCCGGGTGGCACACCTGGAACAGCCGGTCTTCGCCTGGCGTTGAACGCCCGCCCCGTCCGGATGCGTCGTGGTCCCTCGACGCGGTCCGGCGGCTCGGTCAGGTGGCCGAGGGCTCCGGGTCCCGGTCTCCTGGGAGCACCGGGGCCGCCCGCAGGAACAGCACGAACAGCACCGCGAGCAGCGCGGCACGCCCCCATACACCGAGCGCGACGGCCTGCGCCGAGAACCCGCTGAAGATGTCGAACTGAACCCCGGACTTGATCGCGTAGAACCAGCGGAAGATGCCGATCCCCATCGCGAGATCGGCCAGCAGGTAGGCGGTCACGACGCTCCACGGCACCTGCAGCAGCACGAAGTACGGCACCAGCCAGAGCGTGTACTGCGGGGAGTGCACCTTGTGCAGCAGCAGGAAGCCGCACAGCATCGCGGCGCTGACCCCGATCCACGGGTAGACGCCCTCGCGGCGCCAGCGCCGCCACCCGACGGCTGCGGCCACGGCGAACGACAGCAGCACCAGCGCCGGGGACAACCAGTCGACCGTGTTCTGGAAGGCCGCGTTGCCGGGATCGGACGCGGGCCGGAAACCCCAGAACCAGATCGAGTTCGTGGTGATGTCGACCTTGCGCAGCTGCTGGAACGTGAACGACGCCCGCCAGCCCTCGTAGCCGGCGATCGCGAACGGCAGGTTGACCAGCACCACCGTCAGCGCAGCGGCAACCGGCACCCGCAGCGCGCCACGCCAGTCGAGACCGGCCCCGTGCAGCCCGTCGGCCCGCCCACCCCGGGTCAGCACGTACAGCGCGAGGGGCAGCACGAACGCGCCCGGGTAGAGCTTGAACGCGAACCCGAGGCCGAGCAGGACGGCCGCGACGGTGGCCCGCTGCGGTAGCGGCCGGGTGGTGCGCCGGCCGTGGACCGCGAACACCGCGCCCACCGCGCACGCCACCACCGGCAGGTCCCAGTTGTGGAACGCGTAGAGCACCAGCGGCGGGCCCAGCGCCCACAGCAGCGCCCGCCACCGGGCCAACCGGCCCAGCAACCATCCGGTGAGTAGCCCGAACGGGGCCATCAGCAGCGCCGACCCGAGCAGGAACCCGCCGTCGGTGCTCGCGAAGAGCGCCCCACCCCAGATCAGCAGCCCGGTGAGCACCGGGTACTCCACGGTGCCGCCCACGAGCTTGCCCTCGGGGGTGATCGAGCCGTCGACGTAGGGGAACACGTGCCGGTCGACGTCGCGGCCCAGCCAGAGGTGCTGGATGTCGGAGTAGCAGACGTCGCGGTCGATCCGGACGTCGTAGTCGGGGATGGAGCGGCCGGCGCCGTCGAACCCCGGGCCGACGCAGCGGGCCTTGTGGGCGAGTCCGAGCGCCAGCGCGACGCCGGTGAGCAGCACGAGGACGGCGAGCACGAGCGCCCCGGGCGAGTGTCCGCCCCACGGCCGGCCGGCGGCCGACGGCCGCACCCGGGCGAGCCGCCGGGCCGGACCGACGACCGTCCCGGTCACATAGCCTCCGTGCCGTCGCCCGCCGGGTGCGGGACCGCCGGTGGTGTGTGCGACGGCGGCCTCGCCGGCCCGGTCACGGTCCCCCGCCGAGGCTCGTCGGCGCCGCGCCCGGCCGTGCTGCGCTCCATCGTGACCTCGCAGGCTCGGTCACGACCCCAGCCGCTCGCGCAGGAACGCGATGTCCGCGGCCTGGCCCTCGGCCGGGGTCTCCACGACCACCGGCGCTCCGGCGGCGGCGCACACCGCGGTGAGCAGGTCCGGGGAGATGGTGCCGGCGCCGATGTTGGCGTGCCGGTCGCGGGCGGAGCCGAACTCGTCGCGCGAGTCGTTGAGGTGCACCAGGTCGATCCGGCCGGTGATGGCCTTGGCCCGGTCGACGACGTCGACGAGGTCCTCGCCCGCGGCGAACGCGTGGCAGGTGTCGAGGCAGAAGCCGACGCCGAACTCGCCGACGGCGTCCCACAGCCGGGCCAGCGCGTCGAACCTGCGTGCCATCGCGTTGTCCCCGCCCGCGGTGTTCTCGATGAACACCGGGACCGCGAAGCCGCCTTCCTCGACCTGGCGGGAGATGAACTTGCGCCAGTTCGCGAAGCCCTCCGCCGGGTCCTCGCCCTTGGTCACGTGGCCGCCGTGCACCACCAGGCCGATCGCCCCGACCTCGGCGGCGGCCGTGGCGTGCTGCACCACGAGTTTGCGGGACGGGATGCGGATGCGGTTGTTCAACGACGCCAGGTTGACCACGTACGGGGCGTGCACCACCACGGTGACATCGCCGTCGCGCAGCTGCTCGGCCTGCGGATGGGTGGGCGGCTTCTTCCACCCCTGCGGGTCGGACAGGAAGAACTGGACGATCTCGGCCCCCCGCTCGGCGGCAGCGCCGGCCGGATCGTCGTCCCGGACGTGGGCCCCGATGAGCATGTTCCAGAGACTAGTGTTCGGTCCCGACGCCCCCGCCGCCGGACTCGCGGCGCATCCGCCCTGGTAACCTCGACCAGTCGCCCTGACCGCCGTCCTACCTGGGACGGCGTCCGACGAACCGCTCCGGGGGTACCCGGCGGTCCGATTCTGTCGGGGCACGGTGAGAACCTCCTGTCGCGGATGCCCCGCGGCCGTTCTGAGTCCATAGGAGGTGAGTGGTTCTCATGCGTCACTACGAGATCATGGTGATTCTCGACCCGAGCCTGGACGAGCGCACTGTGACGCCGTCCCTGGAGACCTTCCTCAACGTCATCCGTGGCGATGGTGGGTCCGTCGAGAAGGTCGAGGTCTGGGGCAAGCGCCGGCTCGCCTACGAGATCGCCAAGAACCCCGAGGGCATCTACGCCGTCCTCGAGGTCACGGCCGAGCCGGCCACCGTCGCCGAGCTCGACCGTCAGCTGGGTCTGAACGAGTCGGTCCTGCGGACCAAGGTGCTGCGTCGCGAGCGGCGGCGTTCGCCGGCTCCCGCCAGCGCCTGAGGAGGCCGTCATGGCTGGCGAGACTGTCATCACCGTGGTCGGCAACCTCACCGCCGACCCGGAGCTGCGGTTCACCCCCTCCGGCGCCGCGGTCGCGAACTTCACCGTTGCGTCCACCCCGCGCACCTTCGACCGCCAGTCCGGCGAGTGGAAGGACGGCGAGGCGCTGTTCATGCGCTGCAACATCTGGCGCCAGGCCGCGGAGAACGTGGCCGAGACGCTCACCCGCGGCATGCGGGTGATGGTCACCGGTCGGCTCAAGCAGCGGTCCTTCGAGACCCGTGAGGGCGAGAAGCGCACCGTCGTGGAGCTGGAGGTCGACGAGGTCGGCCCGTCGCTGAAGTACGCCACGGCCAAGGTGAACAAGGTCAGTCGTGGCGGCGGCAGCGGAGGCTTCGGCGGTGGTGCCTCCGCCGCCGGCGGCGGAGGCGGTTACGACGACCCGTGGGGGTCCGCGCCGCCCACCGGTAGCGCCCCGGCCGCCGACGACGAGCCGCCGTTCTAGAGCACGACCCAGACAGACCACTCTCCCGCCCGGTGACGGGCGGACACCGAGCACAACCAGGAGTAAGCCCTCATGGCCAAGCCCGTCCTGCGCAAGCCGAAGAAGAAGGTGTGCGCGTTCTGCAAGGACAAGGCTCAGGAGATCGACTACAAGGACACCGGCCTGCTCCGGAAGTTCATCTCCGACCGCGGCAAGATCCGGGCCCGCCGGGTGACCGGTAACTGCCGTCAGCACCAGCGGGACGTCGCCGTCGCGGTCAAGAACTCCCGCGAGGTCGCCCTGCTGCCCTACACCTCGACCGCTCGCTAAGGAGGAGACGTGAAGCTGATCCTCACCGCCGATGTGCCCAACCTGGGCGCGCCCGGCGACATCGTCGAGGTCAAGGACGGCTACGGCCGCAACTACCTGCTGCCCCGCCAGCTGGCCATCCCGGCCACCCGCGGTGCCGAGAAGCAGGTCGCGGCCATCAAGCGCGCCCAGAAGGCCCGCCAGATCCGCGACCTCGGGCACGCCCGCGAGGTGGCCGGCCAGCTCGGGAACCTGTCGGTCACGGTCAAGGCCAAGGCCGCCGGCGACTCGGGCCGGCTGTTCGGCTCGGTCACCGCGGCTGACGTCGTCGACGCGGTGCGCGCCGCCGGCGGCCCGCCGATCGACCGTCGCGCCGTCGAGGTGCCCGGCCAGATCAAGACCGTCGGCAACCACGCGGTGACCATCCGGCTGCACCCCGAGGTCACCACGGAGCTGGGCGTCGAGGTCGTCGCGAGCTGACCGGTTCGGACCACGCGTCAGAGTGGTCCGTCTGATTACACACCGTCACAGGGGCGGGACGCGGGCTTTCGGGTCCGGTCCCGCCCTTGCGTCGTTCCGAGTCGATCTCACCCCCTGCCGCACGAAGCGACCGTTCACCGTTCGAGGTCGCCCGTGCGGGGGTGTGTATGGTGACGCCGGCATCGCTCAGTGACATCCTGACCGCGCCGGGTGGCCCTGCGCGACACGCCGAAGACAGGGGTGTCGCACGACACGCCAGACAAAGTTGTCCACAACCGTGGATAGCCCTCTGAGCTGGGAAAACGACTTTCTGCTCGAGGTTGTCCCCATGCAATCCACAGCGGGGTCCCGACGCCGTCCTGGGAACGGCTGATTTCGTCCCCAGGCCGTCCCCAGGTCTGTGCACACCGGCTTTTGATCCTCGGCGACCGCAGGCCTAGCCTCGCCGTGCCGGAGCACGTGTGTTCGCTCCGCCGCGCCGACCGTTCACCGAGCAGCGACCGGGTGACCATCGCGCGGATCGAACTTTTGTTCGATACTATGCCGAGTGGGGGTGACGCTGCGTATGGCGGTGACGGACGATCGGCCGGCCGGGCGTCCGCGTCCGGTGCGGGCGGACGACGCAGCCGAGGCGCCGTCCCCGTTCGACCGGCAGCCGCCGCAGGACCTGACCGCGGAGCAGTCGGTGCTGGGCGGGATGCTGCTCAGCAAGGACGCGATCGCCGATGTCGTCGAGGTGCTGCGCCCGGACGATTTCTACCGGCCGGCGCATCAGACGGTCTACGACTGCATCCTGGATCTCTACGGGCGCGGCGAGCCGGCCGACGCGGTGACCGTGTCGGCGGAGTTGCAGCGCCGCGGGGAGCTGATCCGGCTCGGCGGCGCCCCGTACCTGCACACGCTGATCGCGACGGTGCCGACCGCGGCGAACGCGGCGTACTACGCGGAGATCGTGGCGGAGAAGGCGATCCTGCGCCGGTTGGTGGAAGCCGGGACCCGGATCGTGCAGCTGGGCTACCACGGGGCCGAGGGCGCCGAGGTCAACGACGTGGTGGACCGGGCCCAGGCGGCGATCTACGAGGTCACCGAGCGGTCCACGAGCGAGGACTACGTCGCGCTCGAAGAGCTGCTGCAGCCGACGATGGACGAGATCGACGCGATCGCCTCCCGGGGCGGCGTCGCGTTGGGGGTGCCGACCGGGTTCGCCGATCTGGATGCGGCGACCAATGGGCTGCATCCGGGACAGATGATCGTGGTGGCGGCGCGGCCGGGGCTCGGGAAGAGCACCCTGGGGCTGGACTTCGCGCGGTCCTGCTCGGTCAAGCACGGGCTGACCAGCGCGGTGTTCTCCCTGGAGATGAGCAAGTCCGAGATCGTGATGCGGTTGCTGTCGGCGGAGGCGCGGATCCGGCTGGCCGACATGCGGGCGGGCCGGATGAGCGATGACGACTGGACCCGGATGGCGCGGCGGATGAGTGAGATCAGCGAGGCGCCGTTGTTCATCGACGACTCGCCGAACCTGACGTTGATGGAGATCCGGGCCAAGGCGCGGCGGCTCAAGCAGCGCAACGACCTGAAGCTGATCATCCTGGACTATCTGCAGCTGATGACCTCGGGCCGCAAGGTGGAGTCGCGCCAGCAGGAGGTCAGTGAGTTCTCCCGGCAGATCAAGCTGTTGGCCAAGGAGCTCGAGGTGCCGGTGGTGGCGATCAGCCAGCTCAACCGGGGCCCGGAGCAGCGCACCGACAAGCGGCCGATGCTGTCGGACCTGCGCGAGTCCGGCTCGATCGAGCAGGACGCGGACATGGTGATCCTGCTGCACCGCCCGGACGCGTTCGAGCGGGACGACCCCCGCGCGGGCGAGGCGGACCTGATCCTGGCCAAGCACCGTAACGGGCCCACCAACACCATCACGGTGGCCCACCAGCTGCACTACAGCCGCTTCGCCGACCTCGCCCACGGCTGAGCAGCCCGGACGGGCTGCCGGCTTTCGGCTCCGAGGTCGGATGCCATCGCGCTGTGCCGGGGCACGTCCGCGCACGTCGGTCCGGCCCGCTCCGCCGGTCCAGCCTGCGGTGATCGCCTGTGGCGGACCACGGCGGGGTCGCCGCCACCTGCCGGTGTCGCCCACCGGTTCCGGCCTGCGGTGACCTCCTGTGCGACGTCCTGTGGCGGACCCGCGGCGGGGCCACGGTCACGTGCCGGTGTCGCCCACCGGGTGCGTGTCGCCGTGGGCGGCGGCGGTTCCTGCGCTCAGGACGCGGACGCGGCGGAGTCCCGCAGGGGTGGCGAGGACGATCAGCCGATCCTCGTCGGCGAGGGCCTGGTCGGGTGCGGGCGGCGGGCCGCAGCTCGGGGTCGAGCTCCTGGCCCCGCAGCGCGGTATGGATGCGGTACGGATGTTGCCCACGTCGTCCTGGTCCACCAGCGCGAGAGCCTCCGGCCTCCTCGACGACCCGCACCATGGGTAACCGGCTGATCCTCGGCCCGTGGTTGCGCTCCCCCGAGCGCAGGAGGAGGGTCACGTGGTCCTCGGTCCGGGAGACCAGTTCCTCCGCCGGCCGAAGGGCCAGCGGGTTGTTCCCGCTCACGACGAGGGCCGGAGCGCGACCCGGACTCCCTGCGGGGCGACGGTCAGCGCTCAGGCCGGGCCGGGCCGCGGGGTGCTGGCCTCGGTGTAGGCGAGGGCGAGGGCCAGGAGGGTCAGCACGATGCCGGTTCCCGCGATGGGGATGGCGGCGGTGGCCCCGCCGAACAGCAGCAGGACGAGACCCATGATGAGCAGCACGCGGGGCATCACGCCTGCACCGCTCATGCTGCGGGGGCCGGGCCGGCCCGCGCGCTTCTGACCGAGGGTGCCGAACAGCCGGACGAGGTCGGGATCGCTGACGGTCAGGTCCTGCTCGATGCGGGCGAGCACCCCACGTTCGCGGTCGCTGAGCAAGGACTACCCCCAGAGCTGTCGGCCGGTGCGAAGACAGGGACGAGACCCTGGCTCCACGCTGACCCGGGGCATGACGTCGCCCATCAGGGTAAGTGACCCAATCGTGATCTACCCGGCGGGCCGGCGCCCCCGGCACGGGAGCCTCAGCGCGCGAGGTGCTCGACGATCAGCCGGGATGCGTCGTCGGCGCACTCGATCGTGGCCAGGTGTGCCGCCGGCAGCACCTCGAGCCGGGCTCCGGGGATGCCCTCGGCGATCGTGCGAGCATGCGGCTCGACGGGGGTGGACGGGTCGGCCGCGCCGGCGATCACCAGGGTCGGGGCGGTGATGGACGGCAGCCGGTCACGATGGTCCCACACCTCGATGGCCTGACAGCTGGCCAGGTAACCCGCGTCGGGCGTCTCGGCGACCATCGACGTGGCCTCCTCGACGACCTCGGGGTGCGCGGCCGCCCACTCCGGCGTGAACCAGCGCTCCACCACGGTCGCGGCGATCGGAGCGGTGCCGCCGTCGGCGACGGCGGCGATCCGGTCGGTCCAGGCCGTGCTGTCGGGGAAGTGCGCGGAGGTGCAGCACAGCACGAGCCGGCGCACCCGGTCCGGGTGTTCCGAGGCCAGATGCATCCCGACCATGCCGCCCATGGACAGGCCGCACCAGTCGAACTGCTCGACGCCGAGCGAGTCGAGGGTGGCCAGCACGTCGCCGGCCAGGTCGGGCATCCGGTACGGCCCGTCGGGGACCGGCGAGCCGCCGTGCCCGCGGTGGTCGAGCCGGATCACCCGGAACCGCTCGGCGAGTGCCGGGATGTTGGGCCGCCACATGTCCAGCGTGCTGCCGAGGGATCCCGACAGCACCAGGACCGGCGCCTCGGCGTCGTCCTCCGGCCCGTCGATCACGTGGTTCAGCAGTACGGCGTCGCTCATTCGGTCGCTCCCTCGGTGGTGCGGTCGGGGTTGCGGTCATCGGGGTGGCTGCCGACCGTACGCATACCGCGCAGCGTCTCCAGCTCGCGGGCACTCGGCGCAGCGGTGACCATCAGGTCCGGGGAGACCTCCAGGTCCCAGCCCGTCTCCGCCCGCACCTGCTCGACGGCGATCCCCGGGTGCAGCGCGGTGAGCACCAGCTCGCTGGTCTCCGGGTCGGGCTCCAGCACCCCGAGGTCGGTGATCACCCGGACCGGGCCGGCCCCGCGCAGCCCGAGCATCCGGCGGTCCAGCGGTCCGGTGCCGTACCCGACCGACGTCACGAAGTCGACCTGCTCGACGAACGCCCGCAACCGGTGGCGCATCACGATGGACACCTCGCGGCAGGACGCGGCGATCTCGGGAGCGCCGCCGGACCCCGGGAGCCGCACGTCGGGTTCGGTGTACTCGCCGATGACGGTCGTGTTGATGTTGCCGAAACGGTCGAGCTGGGCGCCGGACAGGAACCCGACGTCGATCCGCCCGGGCTGCAGCCAGTAGTTGAAGACCTCCGGTACCGAGACCACGGTCAGGGCCGAGTCGGTGAGGATGCCGTCACCGATCGACAGCGGCAGCTCGGCCGGTCTGGTGTCCAGCGTGCCCGACTCGTAGACCAGAACCAGGCCGGGGGCGTGCAGCCGGCGGGCGAGGTTCGCGGCGGTGGAGGGCAGGCCGATCCCGACGAAGCAGACCTGGCCGTCACGCAGTGATCGGGCGGCGGCGATGCTCATCATCTCGTCGGCGGTGTAGTCCGGGGACGAGGCGGCCGCCCCCATCGCGGCCTCCGATGCGGTACTCACCTCTGCACCCCCAGCTCCCGCAACCAGCCGGTGAAGGCCTGCCGGTCGCGACTGATCGTGTCCCATGCCCGGTAGGCGGCGTTGTCGCGGTCGTAGTAGCCGTGCGCGTAGGACGGTGCCGCCCCGCCCGGCACCTCGGCCACCGCGGTGACCGCCCACGACGGCAGCACCACGGCACCCGGGACGGGGGTGAGCTCGTCGACGATCTCCTCGACGGTGACCAGCGATCGCTTCGCGGCGAGCACGGCCTCCTTCTGCACCCCGGTGATTCCCCAGAGCTGCACGTTGCCGGCGCGGTCGGCCCGCTGCGCGTGCACGATCGTGACGTCCGGGTTGAGCGCGGCGACGGCGGCCAGCTCCTCCCCCGTGAACGGGCAGGTCACCGTGGAGATCGTCGGCGTGTGCAGGGGCAGGTCGGTGCCGGCGTAACCGCGCAGCACGGCGAACGGCAGCCCCGATGCTCCCGCCACGTACCGGTTGGCCATCCCGGCGTGGCTGTGCTCCTCGATCTCCAAGGGGGCCGGCCAGCCGTTGCCCAACGCGTCGCGCAGCCGGTGCAGGGAGCCGACCCCGGGGTTGCCGCCCCAGGAGAACACCAGCTTCGACGCGCACCCGGCGCCAATCAGCTGGTCGTAGATGAGGTCCGGGGTCATGCGGACCAGGGTGAGCTCCCGCCGTCCCTGCCGGATGATCTCGTGCCCGGCCGCGAACGGGATCAGATGGGTGAAGCCCTCGAGGGCCGCGGTGTCACCGTCGTGCACCAGTTCGGCCACCGCCTCGGACAACGACACGATCTTGGCCACGGCCGAACGCTAGCTGCCCGTCCCGACCCCGGCAATCGATCGGTCCGCTGGCCGGAAGATCGGCCCTTTCGCGCCGGGGCGTGCCGCGCCGGCCCGGCCCCGGTCCAGGCCCGCGTGGTTGCGACGGTTCTGCGCCGTTCGTCCCGATCAACGCCCCTCGTGCGGCGCGGACAACTGCGGCTCCGGTCACGATCGACCATCGGCCCGGGGGTCCCGGTGCCAGGGTGGGCGCATGGTCAGCGCTCATCTCGAGACCCCGGCGGCCGCTGCGGGCCGCTTCCCGCTCGGTGACGGCCCGGGGGTGCACCGCCTCGGCTACGGCACCCTGCAGCTCACCGGACCCGGCGTGTGGGGCCCGCCCGCCGACCCGCCGGCCGCCGTCGCCGTCCTGCGCCGTGCCGCGGATCTCGGCGTGGAACTCTTCGACACGGCCGACGCCTACGGCCCGGAGGTCGCCGAGAACCTCGTCCGCGAGGCCCTGTACCCCTACGACGGCATCACGGTGGCCACCAAGGCCGGGCAGCTGCGCCCGGGGCCGGGCGAGTGGCACCCGTGCGGGCGGCCGGAGTACCTGCGCCAGCAGTGCGAGCTGAGCCTGCGCCGGCTCGGGGTCGAGCGCATCGACCTGTTCCAGCTGCACCGGATCGATCCCACGGTGCCGGCCGCCGAGCAGTTCGGCGTCCTCGCAGCGTTGCAGACGGAGGGCAAGATCGCGGCGGTGGGGCTGTCGGAGGTCTCGGTCGAGCAGATCGAGCAGGCCCGGCAGGTCGTCGACGTGGCCACCGTGCAGAACCGCTACAACCTCGTCGACCGCGCCAGCGACGCCGTCCTGCGTTACTGCACGGAGCAGGGCATCGGTTTCCTGCCGTGGTTCCCGATCGGCTCCGGCGCGCTCGCCGAGCCGGGCGGCGTCGTCGCGGAGATCGCCGGGGCGCGCGGCCTGAGCACGGCGCAGGTCGCGCTGGCCTGGCTCCTGCAGCGCTCGTCGGTCATGCTGCCGATCCCCGGGACCTCGTCGATCTCCCACCTCGAGGACAACTGCCGGGCAGCCGGACTCGAGCTGGACCTGGAGGCCGTCGCCCTGCTCGACGCCGTGGGCTGACCAGGCCGGTCACCGGCGCATTCATACGTACGTCTCAGTCGTACGTCTATGCGCCCTCGGCGCGGTCCCTGTCGTCGCGGCCGGCACGCTCGGCGGTGCGCGTGATGTTGCGGACCATGCCGCCGAAGACGATGCCGTGGAACGGTGCCACCGACCACCAGTACAGGTGCCCGGCCAGGCCGTGCGGGACGAACACGGCCTTCTGCCGGTAGACCGAGCCCGTGGACCCCTCGGGGGCGGACGTCACGGCCATCTCCAGCCAGGCCCGGCCGGGCACCTTCATCTCGGCACGCAGACGCAGCATCCAGCGCGGGACGCCGGGCCGGTGGTCAGCGCCGGCGGAGGCTCGGCCCACGGCGCCGTCGTCGATGTGCTCGACCCGCCACCAGTCCAGTGCCTCGCCGGTGTGCAACTGGTCCGGATCACGCCGGCCGCGTCGTAGCCCGACCCCGCCGGCCATCCGGTCCATCCAGCCGCGGACCGCCCAGGCCAGCGGGAACGAGTACCAGCCCCGCTCGCCGCCGATGCCTTTGATCACCTGCCACAGTTCCTCCGGGCCGGCCGGGCTGGCCTGCTCGCGCTCGTCGAGGTACACCGTGCCGCCGGACCACTGCGGGTCGCTCGGGAGCGGGTCGGACGCGAGGTCCGCGACCGATGCGCCCGACCAGCGCGTCTCCACGTCGCCGTTGCTGATCCGGGCCAGTGCCAGCTCGACGGCGCGGTCGTAGCCGATCCGGCCCTCCGGCGGATCCGGGACGTGGTCGAGGATGTCCTGCTCGCGGCACACCACCTCGTGCACCAGCGACTCGATCAACGGATCGGCGATGCCCTTCGGCACCGGGGTCACCATGTTCACCCAGTGCGCCGACAGGTGCGGGGTGAGCAGCGGGACCGGGACGACGTGCCGTCTCGGCAGCCCGGCCACGGCCGCGTAGCGCTGCATCATGTCCAGATAGGTGAGCACCTCCGGGCCGCCGATGTCGAAGGTCCGGTTGACCTCGGCCGGCAGCCGCGCGGCGCCGATGAGATAGCGCAGGACGTCGCGGACGGCGATCGGCTGGATGCGGTTGCGCACCCAGCGCGGGGTGAGCATCAGCGGCAGGCGCTCGGTGAGATAGCGCAGCATCTCGAAGCTCGCCGACCCCGAACCGAGGATGACCGCGGCCTGCAGCACGGCGGTCGGTACGCCGCTGCGCAGCAGGATCTCCCCGACCTCGGTGCGGCTCGCGAGGTGCGCCGACAGCTCCGCCTCGTCCGGGTGCAGCCCGCCGAGGTAGACGATGCGTCGCACCCCGGCCTCGCGCGCCGCCTGCCCGGCGATCAGGGCGGCCCTGCGGTCCCTGGCGGCGAAGTCGGTGTCCGACAGCGAGTGCACCAGGAAGTACAGGACGTCGACGTCGGCGCAGGCGCGCCGCATGCTGTCGGCGTCGAGCAGGTCGCCCTGCACGACCTCGACCTGCCGCGCCCACGGCACGTCGCGCAGCTTGTCCGGATTGCGGACCAGGCACCGCACGGTGGCGGCCTCGCCGTCGTCCGCGGCCGCCTCGAGGAGACGGGGCGCGAGCCGCCCGCCGATGTAACCGGTGGCGCCCGTGATCAGGTATCGCACCCCGGTATGGTCCCGCGCCGAGCGGCCACCGGCAGCTCGACGACGGTCAGGACGACGGGCCCCGGCGGGCGAAGCGGCGCAGCAACTGCGTCGACCGGGGCGGCCCGACACGGTGAACGACCGCGGGGTCGACCGGATGGGCCTGCCGCGGATTGACGGCGTTCACCGCGGCGGGGTCCTGCTCGGCGGGCGCGGTGAGCGACCGGGCCGCGGCGTTGATGACCGCCAGCAGCGGGACCGCGAGCAGCGCGCCCGGGATGCCGGCGATCACGACCCCGGCGGCCACCGCCAGTACGACGGCCAGCGGGTGCAGCTGCACGGCGCGGCCGAGCAGCAGGGGCTGCAGGACGTGGCCTTCCAGCTGCTGCACGGCGATCACGATCGCGAGGACCACCAGCGCCTGGATCGGGCCGTTGGCCACCAGGGCGATGAGCACCGCGACGGCGCCGGTGACCACCGCACCGACGGTCGGGACGAACGCGCCGAGGAAGACCAGCGCGGCCAGCGGGATCACCAGCGGCACCCCCACGATCCACAAGCCGATGCCGATGCCGAGCGCGTCGACGATGGCGACCAGCACGGTGGCGCGGGTGTAGCCGACGAGGGATGCGAAGGCCCGCCGGCCCGCGACGTCGACGCGCCGCCGGCGGATCCGGGGCGCCCCGCGGAGCAGGAAACGCCAGATCCGGGGCCCGTCATAGAGGAAGAAGATCAGCGCGAACAGCGCCAGCGCGAGCCCGGCGGCGAGTTCGCCCACGGTCGCGGCGGTGCTGAGCGCCCCGGTGGTGAGGGCGTCGCGGTTGTCGCTGATGGCCTGGCCCAGGCGGACGGGCAGGTCCTCCAACTGCGTCGCGGGGATCCTGAGCGGCGGCCCGGCGAGCAGCTGCTGGATGGAGGCGAAGCTGGCGGTCAGCTGGGCCTGCAGGGCCGCGAACCCGCTGATGAAGGTGTTGATGACGAACGAGAGCATGCCGCCGATCAGCGCCAGCCCACCGACCAGGACCAGAGCGGTGGCCGGGCCGCGCGGTACCCGGCGGGCCAGCAGCCACTGCACCATGGGTGCCAGCAGGGCGCTCAGCAGGACAGCGATGGCGACCGGGATGACGACGATCCGCAGCTGGATGATCAGGAAGACGAGCAGGCCGAGGGCAGCCGCGATCACGAGCAACCGGGCACAGACCTCGGAGGTCACACGTAGCGGGGTCGGGATGGGGGACGGCCGGCGGCCGGCGGCGACGCCGTTCGCCTGGGACCCCGGGGCCGGCGTCGCTGAGGGCGGGGCCGGAACCCTCGGTTCGGGCGCGACGGGCGGCGGCGACAGGTACGCCTCGGGCGGTGTCGCGCCGTCGCCGTCCGGCGTGCCGGCCTCGTCGTGGTTCATCTGCGAACGGTAGCCCTTCAGCCGGCGACGCAGGGCTTTTGAGGGCGGCGGACTCAACCTGCGGGCGGCACCGGCACGGAGTGGTAAGACATCGCCCGGCGGTTTCTCGATCATGAACGGACCGTGGTCCGTCTCGCCCGCGTCGGCCTGTGACAGTCGGGTCGAGGCTTCCGAAGGTCGGTGCGGTGATGACTCCGCTGTGCAACCGAGAGGCCGCATGTGGAGTAGTGCGCAAGACAAACGATTACGCAGAGATGAATTACACCCGTGTGATTGACCTCCAAGCGAGGAGATACTGCGCTGAACGGGACGGCGACGACTACGCAGTGAAGTTGCGGGGGTGGACCGGCCGGGGCGGCCGCGCCTGCTCGAGGCCGCCGGAGCCCGCGCCGGGACGCGACCACGGTACGTGCGGCGGGCGCCGGTGCTGCGGATCCAGCGGCGACGACACGCGCTGCACCTCCGTTGATCTGCCTGCCTTCGTGCGCCCGGTCGCACCGGTGGACCCGCTGGCCGCCTTCCGTCGCGACCCGCTGACCGCGCCCATCCCGATCCAGGCGCTGACGACGCCGCCGCCCCGGGAACCGGTGTACCGGTCGCGCCGTGCGACCCCGTCCGAGGGGGCACACGCCATGCCGGAGCGCGCGGGCCGGCACCGCCAGTTCGCCCCGGTCCGCGCGGGAGCCGGACGCGAGTGGTGACCCGCGGCGCTGACGCGCCGCACCAGGCAGCGACCGCTGGGGAGCGGGTCGCAACAGGGCCGGTGCCCTGGGATCCGGACGACCACCCGGCTCCCAGGCTCCGGCCCTTCGTCTGTCCGCCGCCGGATCAGGCCTGGTCGAACATGGTGGCGTCGTGCTGCTTGCCCGTCTCCACCGCGAGTGACCAGGCGAGCGCCGCCGGCGTGGGCGGACCGGACGTGCCCGCCGCGCCGATCCCGACCACCGGATCGGCACCGGATGCGGTGGTCGGCGACCGCGGGGCGGGGGCGGTGCCGGCCGCGCGCAACCCGGCCGGTGCCTGCTCGAGGTGGCGCAGCGCGGGTGCCAGACGCGCCATCAGGTCGCGTAGCGCGTCGAGCGCCTCGGACACCCGTCGCACCCACTCCAGCAGCCGGTTCGCCCAGTGCAGCGCCCGGTGCACGAGCAGCCCGGCGACGGCGAGCAGCCCGACGCCGGTCCCCGCCGCGACGATGTTCCGCAGGAACGTGGTGATCAGGTCGGCAACCGCGCGCGCCAACTCGTCGCGCACCACCGCGCGGACCGCGAGCACCAGGGCCCCGGCCTGCTCCACGATGACAGCAGCCACCCGGGCCGCCGCCGCTGCAACCACTCCGGTCGTCACCAGGCCGTGGGCGACGGGCCGGTAGGCCTCGATCGCCGGTCCGCGCCAGGGTGCGGTGTCGGTGTCGACGACCGTCCGCAGGTCCGCCGCCGCCGCGTCGGCCTCCCGGGCGATCCGTTGCCAGGCCGCGCTCAGCGCCTCGATCGCCGACGGGTCGCCGGCCAGCTGGTCGAACGGCTCCCGCAGGTGCGGGACGTGCTCGATGAGCCAGCCCAGCCCGGCTGCGACGAGTTCGGTGAGCGGGTCCGCCATGAAGGCGGCGACCTCGGTCGCCCCGCTCATCACGTTCAGCAGCCCGCCGGCCCAGTTCCCCTGGACGACCGCGGACTGCAGGTCGGCGATGCTGTCGAGCAGCCGGGCGCCTTCGGTGGGGTCCTCGGTCGCCACCGGTGCGGCGGCCCGGCCGCTCCCGGGCGCGGTCACCGCCCGAACCCGTCGCGGATCCGGCGCTCCACCTCGTCGTAGGCCGCGGCCATGCCGTCGATGCCGCGGGCGGCAAGGTCCACCAGTGCGGCCTGTCCGCCCAGCCCGTCGGCCGCGGCCGCGGCCAGCGCGAGCGCGTCGCCGGCGAGCGCGGTGCCGATCAGACCGAACGCGTCGGACCGCAGGGTGATGGCTGCGGCGGTGTCACCGGCCCGGTCGAACCGTCCGGCCGCCTCCCGCAACCGGCTGGCGTGTGCGCGCATCGCGTCGGTGTGTACCGCGAATCCGTCGTGTCCCATGCCGGTATCCGACGGATGGCCGGGCCGTCCGGTTCCCTCGGGATCGCCGTCGGTGCATGCGTCCCCGTGATGATCAACCGAGACCGCGACGAGACCGGGACGGCCGGGGGGACGGCCTAGGCTCATCTGAATGTGGACCAACTGGTCCGGCGGCCGGGAGTGCCGGCCGCGGGCGACCGATCGACCGCTGGACGAGGCCGGGGTGATGGCGGCCGTCGCCCGCGCCGCCGACCGCGGCCTGCGGATCCGCCCGGTCGGCGCCGGTCATTCGGACAGCCCGCTCGCCGTCACCGACGACGTCCACCTGGACTGCTCGGCGCTGACCGGGATCGTGTCGGTCGGCACCGACCGGGTCCGGATCCGGGCCGGAGCCACCCTGGCCTCGCTGCACACCGCGCTGGCCGAGAAGGACCTCGCCCTCGACGTCGTCCCCGACTCGGACGCGCTCACGATCGCCGGCGCGATCGGCACCGGCACGCACGGCAGCGGCGCCGCGGTGGGATCGCTGTCCGCTCAGGTGACCGGGGTCCGCCTGGTGGACGGGCTGGCGGCCGTGCGCCGGTTCGAGGGGGCGGACCTCGATGCCTTGCGGACCGGGCTCGGCGCGCTCGGCGTGCTCACCGAGGTGGAGTTGCGGGTTGTGCCCGCTGCGCTGCTGCACGTTCACGAAGAGCCCGGGACACCGTCGGAGCTGCTGGAGGACGGCGGTGTCCTCGACCGGCACCGGTGGGCCGAGGTGGAACTGCACGTGCCGAGCGGCGAGGCGATCGCCCGCTGGGGGGACGTGATCGAACCCGGGTCCGAGCCCCCGCCGCCGCGCCGTGATCCGGTGCGGGCCGCGGCCGCGGGCTCCGCGGAGGCGCTGGGCCGGATGGTGTCGTGGCTGGCGCCGGGGGTGTGGCGCTCACCGCGGTGGGGCGGATCGGCGACGGGCCCGGCGCACCGGCTGCTGGTCGATCCTCGCCCGCAGCGGGCCGAGTTCACCGAGTGGGCGCTGCCGCGGGAGGCACTCGACGCCGCCGTCCGCGAGCTCAGCGCGGCCACCGCCGCCCGCGGTCTGGAACTGAAGGCGCCGGTGCTGGTCCGGGTCGGTGCCGCGGAGTCCGGCTGGCTGCATCCGGCGTTCGGCCGGACAACCGGCTGGATCGCGGTGCGCGCCCCCCGCGGCACGGACTCGGGGCCGTTGTTCGATCTGGTCGGCACAGTGCTGACCGCGGCCGGCGGCCGCCCGCACTGGGCCGGGCGCCACGACTGGACGGCGGCCGAGGTCGATCAGGCCTACCCGCGGGCGGCCGAGTTCCGCCGGATGCGCGACCAACTGGACCCGCAGCGCCGGTTCGCCAGCACCCACCTGGACACGGTCCTCGGCCCCTGACCCGCGACTCACCCGCACACATACGCCGACTCGCGGGACGACACCCGCGAGTCGGTGTATTTCGGTGTGCGAGTTGCGGTCAACCGGCGCGCAGCCGGTCCGCGACCGCCCGCACGGCCCCCTGAGCCGCCGCCCGGTCCACCCGGGTCGGCTCGGTGTCGGCCAGCACCTGCTCGCCGGCCACCCACACGTCCCGGACCAGCCGGGCGCCGCCCGCCCACACCAGGTTGGACAGCAGTTGCGCGTCGTCGTCCGGCGCGACGAAGGCCGGATCGTCGAGATCGACGTGCACCAGGTCGGCCCAGCGCCCGGCCTCCAGCGCGCCCAGGTCGTCGCGCCCGATCGCGGCGGCGCCGTCGCGGGTGGCGAGCAACAGCAGGTCCGCGGCGGTCAACGCCGCGGCGTCCCCGCTGCTCACCCGGGCGAGCAACCCCGCCAGCCGGGCCTGGTGCCACAGATCCAGATCGTCGCCGGAGGCCGGCCCGTCGGTGCCCAGGCCGAGCCGGACCCCGGCCCGGCGCAGGTCCACGACCCGGGCGATCCCGGCGGCCAGCTTCGCGTTCGACCCGGGACAGTGCGCGACCGCGGCGCCCCGCCCGGCCAGCGTCGTGATGTCGGTGTCGGAGAGCTGCACCCCGTGCGCAGCCAGCACCCGGCCGTCGAGCACGCCGAGCTGATCGAGCATGGCGGGCACCGAGCCGTACGCGGCGCGCTGCGCGGAGTCCTCCTCGGCCGACTCCGCGACGTGGATGTGGACCAGCGCCCCCCGATCCCGGGCGTGTTCCGAGACCGAGGCCAACGCCTCGGGCGGCAGCGTGTACGCCGCGTGCGGGCCGTAGCCCAGCTCGATGCGCTCGCCCGGGCCCGATCGCAGCCCGTCGGCGTCGATGCGGGCGGAGATGTCGTCGCGCATGTCCTGCCAGCTGCCCAGCCGGTCCCAGCCCGGCACCGCGATGATGCCGGGTGTCACGAGCGCCCGGGAGCCGGTGGTCCGCACCGCGTCGATCACGGCGTCGGTGAAGAAGTACATCTCGACGCTGGTCGTGCAGCCGGTGCGCAGCAACTCCACGCAGCCCGACGTCATCCCCGCGTGCACGTCCTCGGCGGTCAGCCGCCCCTCGGCCGGCCACATCACGTCCTGCAGCCAGCGCAGCAACGGCAGGTCGCCGCCCATCCCGCGCAACATCGTCATCGGGGTGTGGCAGTGCGTGTTGACCAGGCCCGGCATGAGCAGCCCGGGCAGGGCGCGCACCGGTGCGTCGGACGGCGGCGCGTCGGCACGTGGGCCGGCCCAGGCGATCCGGCCGTCGGCGTCGACGTCGACGACCGCGTCGCGCACCACCGAACATGCCGGATCGCAGGGGAGCGCGATCGGCGCGGTGAACCGCAGCGGGCCGGCGGCGGACGTCACCCCACCCACGCGCGGTCCGCCCTCACGGTGCCCATGCTCGAGCCCGCGAGCGGCTCATCGGTGCCCATGCTCGAGCCCGCGAGCGGCTCATCGGTGTTGATGCTCGAGCCCGCGAGCGGCTCATCGGCGCGGCTCCAGCAGCGAACGCAGCGACCGGAACGGCGGCAGCCAGGCACCCTCGTCGGGCAGCGTGTCGAGGGTCATCCGGGGCAGCGGCTCGCGGAACACGCCCTCGATGTCCTCGAGGTCGAGGAAGTCGATGACCTCGGAGTTCAGCGCGAAGTTCGCATACTCCCGGAACCCGATGACGGTGACCGCGGTGTTGTGCTCGACGAGCTTCTCCAGCGGCTCGCGGAACGCCCGGCCGTCCCCGGAGGCCACCACGACGTGCTGCAGCGCGCCCTCGGCGGCCCGCAGCTCGATGTGCCGGAGCATGTCGTCGTCGACGTCGCTGTCCTCGGTCACCTTCGGCTTGGCGAAGACGCCGAACCCGACGTTGCGCAGCGCCTCGACCCACGGGCGGACGACCTCGGTGCTTCCGGGCACCACGTTGGTGAACACGGTCGCCTCGGCGATCGCGTCCGGACCCGCCAGGTCCAGCAGCCACCGGCCGACGGCATCGAAGCGCGGACGGAACGTCGCGGTCGGCCGTGCTCCGAGCAGTGAGCCGAGGCTCATGTCCATATTGGGCGCGTCCCAGACCAGCAACACCCGGGGAGCGGGGCCGGAGGTCGTCACGATGCCCGCCGCGGCGAGCAGGTAGTGCTCATGGTCTCCGACCCTATCCCGCTTCCCCCGGTCCCGGCCGCTCGCGCGCCGGTCGACGTCAGACTGTGCGGGTGGCAGAGATCTCCGAGACTCCGGTGGACGGCGCTGACCCCGCGATCCGAACGGCCCGCGACACCGCGGCAGCCATGGAAGGCGCGGACGCCGCCGCGCGCGGCGCCGGGATCCGGCTGCTCGACATCGGACCGGGGCGGGCCCGGGTCGCGCTGACCGTGGCCGAGCAGCACCTCAACGGCCACGGCATCTGCCACGGTGGCTACCTGTTCCTGCTTGCCGACTCGGCCATGGCCTACGGCTCGAACAGCCACGGGGTGTCCGCGGTCGCCTCGGGCGCCGACATCACGTTCCTGCGACCCGCCCACCTCGGGGACGAGCTCGTGGCCGAGGCGGTCGAGCGGGCGCTGGCCGGCCGGTCGGGGCTCTACGACGTCACGGTCAGGACCGGTGACGGCGGGGTCGTCGCGGAGTTCCGGGGCCGGACCCGGACCGTGCCCGGGCTGCCCGGCCCCACGGCCGGCTGACCCTCAGGGCGAAGGCGGCAGGAACGCGGGGCGGGCGTCGGGGTCGGGTTCGTCGTAGTAGCGGTGGTACACCGCGGTCAGGGCGCCCGACACCGGGGGCACGATCCAGCTCCAGTCGGCGGGGCAGCTGCGCCCGGCGCTCTCCTCCTTGGCCACGTGGGTCAGGAACCGCTCCGACTCGGTGTGGTGGTCGGCCATCGTCACGCCGGCCTCGTCGAAGGAGTACTGCACCGCCCGGACCAGCTCGATCAGTGCGCGGTCGCGCCACAGGGTGCGGACCGAGCTGGTATCGAGTCCGAGCCGGTCGGCGATCACCGGGAGCAGGTTGTAGCGATCGGTGTCGGCGAGGTTGCGGGCACCGATCTCGGTGTTGAGATACCAGCCGTTGAACGGAGCCGCGCCGTAGTGCACGCCGCCCACCACCAGGGGCATGTTGCTGATCGCCGGGACCGCGTGCCAGCGCAGCCGCAGGTCGGCGAACCAGGCGAACTCGGGGTGCTGCAGCGGGACCTCGTGGACGGCGTCCCGGGGCAGGTCGAACAGCTCGGGACGGCCGTGCGTGCCGGTGATCATCAGTGGCAGCACGTCGAACCGGCCGAGCGGTTCGGGTCGTGACCATCCGAGCGCGACGACCTGGTCGGTGAAATCGGCGTACCGGGGGTCGCCGCGCACCCCGCCGTCGGGGAGGCGGTGCCCGGCGTAGCGGATCAGCTGCTCGTTGACGATGCGCGGGCCGGGGCCCTCCGGGCCGTCCGGGGCGAACACGGTGATGGTGGATCGGATGCGCCCGTCGCGGGTGGCCTCCCGCAGATGCTCGACACACTCCGCCGCGACGTCGGCCGGGGCGGTCACGTGGCGTCGGTCGCGCACGCGCAGCCCGTTCCAGTACAACCGGCCGATGCAGCGTGCGGAGTTGCGCCAGGCGACGCGGGCCCCGAACGTCAGCTCCTCGGGGGTGTGCCGGTAGGTGCCCGTCGTCGCGATGTCGCGGAACACCTGGCGCAGGCGGCGGTCCAGCGGGATCAGCGGGCGCGTCTCGGCGTAGAACTGCTCGAGGAAGGTGCGGGCCTCGTCGGGGTCGACCGGCTGCGGCCTCGTCGGCGGCGGCGCCGGGTGACCGCCGGAGACCGGGCAGCCGGCGTCGGGTGCCGAACGCGGGTGGACGACGGTACCCATGAATCCGGATCGGGCACCCGTCCCCTCGACGAGAGCGGTCACTGAGGGCCTCCGCCTTCACTCGCCTGGTGCCCCCGGATCGGGGCGATCCATTTGTACTAGGTCACTCTGCGTATGTCACTGTTAGCCTATCCGTGTCTCGTCTGATACAGCAGATCACGCACAGGACGGCCTTCGACTACGGCGCGTTGCTCGAATTTGGTCAACGGCCGCCAAACGGGACGCGGCGTCCAACCGCCCGGCTCGTCGGCAGACGTGTTGCGCAGTGCCGGTTCGGCGTCACACACCGTACGCATCTGCGTGGCGTAGTCCGCCCAGTCGGTGGCCAGGTGCAGGGTGCCGCCGGGGGCGAGCCGCGACGCGGCGAGCGCGACGAACTCGGGCTGGACGAGGCGGCGCTTGTGGTGTTTGCGCTTGGGCCACGGGTCCGGGAAGAAGATCCGGATACCGGCCAGCGAACCCGGCGCGATGACCTCCTTCAGCAGGTCGACGGCGTCGCCGCGGAGCAGCCGCAGGTTCGACAGCCCGGCGTCGGTGATCCGCATCAGCAACTGCGCGAGCCCGGGTTCGTAGATCTCCACGGCGAGGTGGTCGGTCTCCGGGGCGGCGGCCGCGAGCGCCGCCGTGGACTCCCCCATGCCGGAACCGATCTCGAGCACGAGCGGGGCGGTGCGTCCGAACCAGTCGGCCGGATCGACGGGCCCGGAACCCGCCTCGGTCACGACGTCCGCGACGTCGCGCCCGTAGACCGGCCACCACTGCGTCCAGGCGTGCTGCTGGCCGTCGGTCAGCCGGGTGCGGTGGTGGACGAAGCTGGGGATCCGACGGTGCGTCGCGGGGGTCGCGGTCTCAGACACCGGAGCACACCGGCCTTCCGGCGCTGCGCATCGACGGATGCTGTGCATGCCTCTCGGCGGCGGGCCGGGTCACGGGAGGGTCTCCTCAACTGTCGGGGTGACCGCGCCCGGGAACCGGACACGTCGGGGCCGGGCGCGGTCGTTCTGCCGGCGGTCGACGCGCCGGTGCTCGGCCAGCCAGGGTACGCAGCAACCCGCTGGTCCCGGACACGGTCCTCGGCGACGTCACAGAGCCACCACGACGACCCGGCGGCCCACGACGCCGCCCGCCGTGACCGTTTCGTGACCGGAGGCTCGTACTTGTACGCATCCGGTCGTGACCCTCGATCGTCATCCTCACCGTATGTCTGTGCCGATGGAGCGCGAGGACAGGATCGCCGCCCTGGCCGCCGAGCTGGGCCGGCTCGGGCGGCGGTTGGACGACATGGGGACGGAGCTGATCTCCCTGAGCACCGGAGGCGCGACGTCCGAGGGGACCGCGCCGCCGGTGCAGCAGCCGGCGCCCGCGCCACCGGAGCCCGGCCGTCCGGCGTACCCGAACGCGGCGCACCCGGGCCCAGCCGGGCCGGACGCAGAGGCCGACGCCGGTCACCCCGGTGCCGCCTACCCGGGCGCTGGTTACCCGGGCGCTGGCTACCCCGACGCGCGCTATTCGGGCGCCGCCTACCCCGGCGCGGGCTATCCGGGCATCGCGTACGCCGGTGCCGCGTACGCCGGCGCGGGTCACCTCCGGGAGGCCCACCCCGATGCCGCGTACCCCGGCCCGGCCCGGCCGGACCCGGCGGACGCCGGCGCGGGGCGCCCGGGCGCGACGTATCCGAGCATCGCCCACCCGGGGCAGTGGCCGCCGGGCTACGCGCAACCCGGCCGGCCGGCGCCCTCGACCTACCCGTCGTATCCCGGCCGGTACCCCGTCGCGCACCCGGGCCCGGCCCGAGGACCCGGCCCGCTGCGCACCTGGCTGTCCTCACTGTCCGGGGCCCGGCTGCTGGCCTGGACGGGCGCGGGCGTGACGTTGCTCGGCGTCGTCCTGCTGCTGGCGCTCGCGGCGTCCCGCGGCTGGTTCTCCCCGGCGGGGCGGGTGATCGCGGGCGCGGTCCTCGGCGTCGCGCTGGTGGGCGTCGCCGTCCGGTTGCATCGCCGGGAGAGCGCCCGCACCGGTGCGCTCGCCCTGGCCGGCACCGGCATCGCGACGCTCTACCTGGTCGTCGCCGCGTCGACGGCGCTGTACGGGTTCCTGCCCGCCGTGGCCGGTCTGCTTCTCGCGCTGCTCGTGGCGGGCGGCGGGCTCGCGCTGGCCGACCGGTGGGGCTCCCAGCTGCTGGCCGGGGGTGCAGTGGGCGGAGCGGCGGTGTTGGCCCCGGTGGTCACCGGCGGCTTCGTGCCGTTGCTCGTCGGGTTGGTCCTGGCTCTGCAGGTGGCGGCGCTACCGGTGGTCCTGCGCCGGCAGTGGCCCTGGCTCGCCGCCGTCGCGGCCGCCGGGCCGGTGCTCTTCGGCTCGCTGACGGCCCTGGTGTCATCGTCGGGGGCGGACCGGCCGTGGACCGTCGCGGCCGTCGCCGCGGTGCTGGTCGTCGGGCTGGTGGGTGCGGTAGTGGCGGCGCGGGTGGTGCCGGTCGGGCGTGCGGCCGGACTGCTGGTCGCCGCTCCCGTGCCGGCGCTGGTGGCGTCCGGTGCCATCGGTGGGTGGAGCGGGGCGGCACCGGCCGCCGGCGCCGCCCTGCTGCTCCTCCTGCTGGCGGCCTGGACCCGGCTCGACCGGGTGCTGCGGATCGCCGCGCTGGCCGCCGGTTCCGTCGCGTTGTTCCATGCCACCGCCGTGGCCCTGGACGGCGCGGCCGAGACCGCCGTCCTGCTCGGGCAGGCGCTCGTGCTGGTGGTCGTCGCCGCCGCGCTGCGGTCGCGCGTTCCGCTGGTCATCGGCGGGGCGTACGGGGTGGTGGGGGTCCTGGCCGCGCTGGCCACCCAGGTGCCGCCCGTCGCGCTGGCGACGTTCCCGGCGGCCCCGTTCCTGGTCGGGGGGCGGCCGCAGACGTCTGCGCTGGTCGCCGGGATCGGCGTGTCCGCCCTGGTGCTGGCGTTCGCGGTGGCCGTCATGGTCTCCGCCGCCCGGGTCGGGGTGCTGACGGCCGACCGGCGCACGGCCCAGCTCTGGGTGCCCGCCGGGCTCGTCGCGCTCTACGGCGCTGCCGGGCTCGTCCTCACCGTCGCGCTGCTCGTCTCCCCGGACCGCACCGGCTTCGTCGCCGGCCACGCCGTCGTGTCCGTGTCCTGGACAATCGTCGCGCTGGTGTTGCTGGCGCGCGGCATCAGCCGGCCCGCATTGCGGGTCTCCGGTCTCGTTCTCGTGGCCGCCGCGGTCGCCAAGCTCATCCTGTTCGACCTCGTCGCGCTCGACGGCATCGCACGCGTCGCCGCCTTCCTCGGTGCGGGACTGGTGCTCCTCGCCGCCGGGACCCGCTACGCGCGGCTGGTCGCGGAGGCGGAGACGGAGGACGGTGGTGGGCCGGCAGCCGGGCCCGCCGGGGCCCGGGGCCCGGTCCAGGGCCCGCCACCACCCGGCCCGGGGCGCTGACCGGACCGGTCCGGGCCCGCCGGCGCCGCCGTCATGACCGCGGCGCCGGCTCCACCCGCTCCAGGAACGGCCCGAACAGATCCGGTACCGCATCCTCGGCGAAGCGCAGTCCTGCGGACTCGCCCACGTCGTGCGCCGAGAAAGCACCCGCCGCGGTGCTGGCCGTGATCGTGATCAGCCCGGCTCGACGCTGGAAGACCGACTGGGTGGCCGTCCAGCCGATGACCCCGTCGCGCTGCAGGGCGACCGTGCGGCGCCGCAGTGTCCCCGACCGCGTCACGAGGTAGCGCCCGGTGATCCCGTGCCCGAGGTTGCGGTAGGCGTCCAGGGCGAGCGCCAGGGCGACCGGCGTGACCACCACGGCGACGACGCCGGCCAGGACGAGCAGCACGCCGTCCACCGACAGCCCGAGCACCGCGAGCCCGAGCACCGGCACGGCGGCGGCGGCCAGGGCCCGGCGCAGCCGGCGCCCGCGAGCGGCGGGCGGGTGCGGGGTGAGCCGGACCGACGCGGTCGGGGAGACCGGTTCGCCGAGCACGACCGCGGCGACGCGCTCGGCGAGCGCCCGGGGCGCGGCCGGCAGCAGCGTCGCGTGGTCGGTGCTGTCGTCGTCGAAGCCGGTGCCGAGCCCGGCGGCCAGGGCGTCGACCCGTGCAGCGCCGGCGAGCCGGTTGCCGAGCGGTTCCACCAGGCCGACGCCGCGCAGCCGGCGCTCCTCCAGCGAGATGGAGCGGGTGGTCAGCAGTCCGCGGCGGACCCGCAGGGTTCCGCCGGGCTCGCGGTCGAGCCGGAAGTTCCACCACGTCTCGACGAACAGCCCCAGCGACCCGAGCACCCCGGCCGACAGCGCCGCCGCGGCCAGCACCGCGACGACCCCGGCCGGCGGCAGCACGGCGAGCAGGTCCACCGCACGGCGGAGCACGGAGTCCCGCAACCCGATCCAGTCCGCGACCTGCAGCAGCACCCCACCGGCCACCAGCCCCAGCAGCGGCGTGGTGAACGACAGCGGTGCGTACCGGATCCAGTGCGGGTCCAGGCTCGCCAGCCGGCCGTCCGCCGCCTCGGGCGGGCAGCCACCGGCCGCGCGGACCCGGTCGAGCAGCACGGCGCGCAGCCGGTCGCCCTCCTCGCGGGCGACGGGGCGCAGTTCCAGCGTGGACTCCCCCGCACCGCTGCGCTGCCCGGTACCGATCCGCACGACGACGAGACCGAACGTGCGCTGCAGCGGGTCGGCCGTCATGTCGACGCTGCGGACCCGCTCGAGTGGCAGGCTGCGCCGGGACCGCAGCAGCACCCCGGTGCGCAACTCCACCCGGGACACGCCGATGCGGTAGCGCGTCCGGTGCCAGCGCACCCCGTCGTAGAGCACACCGGACATGACGAGGGCAGCGGCCGCGGGAAGCACCCAGGCGAGGGCGAACCCGACCGAGTGGCCGGCGGCGAGCCCGAGTACCGCGGGCACGCCGGCGCCGGCGGCGACACCGGTCATCAGAACGGCGGTGACCGCGATGGTGCGCCGGTCCAGTGCCGTCCAGTCGTCCCGGGGGCTGTCCGTTCCCGCCTCCACCTCCGTCGAGACGTCGATCACGTGGCGTCACCCGGGATGTGGGCGGTCGCCGCGGCGAGGTGCTGGGCGAGGTCGGCCGCGACCTCCCGGTTCAGTCCCGCCACGGTCACCGCGCCCTTCGCCGATGCTGTCGTCACCACCACGGTGGTCAGCCCGAACAGGTTCTGTAGCGGCCCCCGGGTCATGTCGACGGTCTGGATGCGCGACACCGGGGCCACCCGCCACTCCTGCCACAGGTAGCCGGACCGGGTGTAGACCGCGGTGTCGGTGATCTCCCAGCGGTGCAGCCGGTACCAGCACGGCGGCAGGAGAACGCTCGCCGCACCGCCGAGCAGCACGAGGGCCGCGGCCGCCGCCAACCAGAGCCGGGCCGGCCCGATGAGCAGGCCGACACCGGTGAGCGTGAGCACGGTCGCGCCGGAGCCGAGCAGGCAGTGCGTGCGCCACCAACCGACCGCGCGGGCGTCGAGCGGATTGCGCGGCGGCCGGAGCCGCACCGTTCCGCCCGGCGCCGGCGCGGACGTTCCCCCCGTGCCCATTCCGCTCCGCCTCCCCCGATGTGCCATACGTTCGTCGGCCTCAACGATCGCGCCGTTCCACCGGTCGCGCTGTGTCAGCCTTCGGGAGGGCGCGTTGCCGCTCGGGCCGTTCACGATCGTGAACGGCCGGCGCGACGGCGGCCGCACCGGACACCCCCGCTGCGATGCTGCGGCCATGCCGGACCGGTACGCCGACGCGGTGCGAAGCCGCCGGGGTGAGCTGCGCGCCGAGCGGCTGCGGCTGATCGGCGGCCACCGCGCCGAGATCCGGACGAGCCTCGCCCTGACCAGGCTCGTGGTGGCCGCCGAACTGGCGGCCACCATGGCGGCGCTGGGCCGGGAGATCCGGGAACACGTCGTCCGTGCCGACCGCGCGGGTCGGCGCCGGCTGCCGGGCCTGGTGGCGGCCGCGGTGGATCGGGCGGAGGCGGAACTCGAGCGCGCCGTGGCCGGTGTCGCGCTCCCCTCGGTGCGCCGGATCGCCGCGGAACGGTCGGTGCTCGCGGACCTGACCGTCGCCGGCATCACCCCGTCGGGCACGCGTCCCCGGGTGTCGGCCACGCTGCCCGTTCCCGAACCGCCCGTCGGTGCACTGCGCGCCCTGCTGCTGGCGGGTTCGTCCGGAGGGGCCTGGCGGCTGGCGGTGCTACCGGTGGCCGGGCTGCCGGTGCTGGGCCTGCCCGCGCTGGGCGGTGTCGCGGTGCTGCCGCTCGCGGCCGCGCTGGGACTGGTGGCGCTCGCCGCGACCGCCTGGGCCCGGTGGGTGGCCGCCGACCGGGCCCGGTTGGGCCGTTGGACGGCGGAGGCGCTGGCCGTCGCGCGGTCCGGCCTGGAGGCGGAGCTCGGGCGGCGCCTGCTGGATCTGGAGCAACGCGCCGGCGCGGCACTCGACGTCGCGGTGGCCCGGCGGCGGGCCGACGTGGACGCCGAGCTGCGCGGGCTGGCCCCGGTGCGGGAGGAGGCCGCCCGTGCGGCGGAGTGAGCACGATCCGATCCCGCGGTCGCCGGGCGCGGTCGACGACCTCGAGGACCTCGACGACCTCGACGACGGGAACGGCCTGGAAGGCCCCCACGGCTACCCCGACCGTCCCGACCCGGCCGGGAACCGGGACCCCGCCGGCCCCGGCCGGTTCGGCGTCCCCGTGGCGGACGGCGCCGACACCGACGGCGACGGGGACCCGGACACGCTGGTGCTCACCGAGGACGACGATCTGGTGTTGCACACCGATCTCGACGGCGACGGACTGGCCGACCAGGTGCTGCGGATCGGCTCCGACGGGGCGTACGTGGCCGGGCCGGCCGCACAGCGCGCCGCCGGGCCGGGCCGGGCGGTGCGCGACGGCGCGGCCGCGGGCGCCGACACGGCCGATCTCGCCGGGATCGACCCGGACCCCGGCCCGTGGTGGATGCCGTGGCGCTGACGCCGGTCGGCCGACCGCTGATCATGTCGTGGCGTCGGGATAGGTTTCCGGGGTGGCGATCGAGAGCATCGACCCCCAGTTCCGGGCCCTGCCGCTGGCGGCGCTCGCCGATGCGGCGCTGAGCCGCGCCCGCGAGCTCGGCGCCGAGCACGCCGACCTGCGGGTCGAGCGCATCGTGTCCCAGTCGATCAATCTGCGCGACGGCCACGTCACCGGTGTCTCCGACGCCACCACGGTGGGGCTCGCCGTCCGCGTCGTCGTCGACGGGGTCTGGGGTTTCGCCTCCCACGTCGAGCTGACCCCGGCCCGGTCCGTGGCCACCGCCGAGCAGGCCGTCGCCGTCGCGCGCACGCTCGCTCCGGTGGCCCGGGAGCGGGTCGAGCGGGCGGCCGAGCCGGTGCACGCCGACGCGGTGTGGGTGTCCGACTACGCGATCGACCCGTTCACCGTGCCCACCCGGGACAAGGTCGATCTGCTCACCGAGTGGTCACGCCGGTTGCTCGCGAGTGACGGCATCGACCACGTGCAGGCCGGGGTGGCGCAGGTACGGGAGAACAAGTTCTACGCCGACCTGGCCGGGACGCGGACCACCCAGCAGCGGGTCCGGGTCGCGCCGTCGTTCACCGCCACCGCGGTCGACCGGGCGGCCGGCGGGTTCGAGACGATGCGCACCCTCGCACCGCCGGTCGGCCGCGGCTGGGAGTACCTGACCGGCGACGGCTGGGACTGGGACACCGAGCTGGCGCAGATCCCGGAGCTGCTGGCGGAGAAGACGAAGGCGCCCTCGGTCGACGCGGGCGCCTACGACCTGGTGATCGACCCCACGAACCTGTGGCTGACCATCCACGAGTCGGTCGGGCACGCCACCGAGTACGACCGCGCGATCGGCTACGAGGCCGCCTACGCGGGCACCAGCTTCGCGACCCCCGACCAGCTCGGCACGCTGCGCTACGGCTCACCGGCCATGCACGTCACCGGTGACCGGACGGTGCGGCACGGGCTCGCCACGGTCGGGTTCGACGACGACGGCGTGGCCACCACCGAGTGGGACCTGGTGCGCGACGGGACCCTCGTCGGCTACCAGCTCGACCGCACGTTCGCGCCCCGGCTGGGTCTGGAGCGGTCCAACGGCTGCGCCTTCGCCGACTCCCCGCACCACGTGCCGATCCAGCGGATGGCCAACGTGTCGCTGCGACCCGACCCGGCCGTGGACCGCTCCACCGACGATCTGATCGCCGGCGTCGAGCGCGGCATCTACGTCGTCGGCGACAAGTCGTGGTCGATCGACATGCAGCGCTACAACTTCCAGTTCACCGGGCAGCGCTTCTACCGGATCGAGAACGGGAGGCTCGCCGGGCAGCTGCGCGACGTCGCCTACCAGGCCACGACCACGGACTTCTGGGGTTCCATGGAGGCCGTCGGCGGGCCGTCCACGTGGCGGCTCGGCGGCGCCATGAACTGCGGCAAGGCCCAGCCCGGCCAGGTCGCGCCGGTCAGCCACGGTTGCCCGTCCGCGCTGTTCCGCGGGGTCAACGTGCTCAACACCCAGCAGGAGGCGGGGCTGTAGATGCGTGCTCAGGAGATCGTCGAGCGGGTGCTGGAGCGCTCGGCGGCGCGGGGTGTCGCAGCCGGCTGCGTCGTGGTGGTCAGCGAGACCAGCGAGGCCGTGCTGCGCTGGGCGAACTCGACGATGACGACCAACGGGCACTCCACCTCACGGCGGCTGTCGGTGATCTCGCTGGTCACGGTGGACGGCGGCACCGCGGCGGGCGTGGTGAGCTCGAGCGCGGCGATCACCGAACCGGCCGAGCTCGACGAGCTCGTCGCGGGCAGCGAGCAGGCCGCGCGGGACGCCGGGCCGGCGCGCGACGCCCAGCCGCTGCCGGAACCGGCCGGTGACGACCCGACCTGGACCGACCCGGCGGCGGAGACCTCGATCGCGGTGTTCGGCGGGCTCGCCGGCGGTCTCTCGGACGTGCTGGCCGGCGGTCTGCGCCAGTACGGCTTCGCCAGCCACTCGCTGACCACGCTGTGGCTGGGCACCTCGGCCGGGGTGCGGCGGCGCTGGGTGCAGCCGACCGGGTCCGTCGAGCTGAACGTGAAGACCCCGGATCTGAGCGGCTCGGCGTGGACCGGGACGGCGACGCGCGACTTCTCCGACGTCGACGTGGTGGCGCTGGCCGCCGACGCCGGGCGCCGGCTCGACTGGGGCAAGCGCCGCGTCGCGCTCGACCCCGGGCGGTACGAGACGCTGCTGCCGCCGTCCGCGGTGTCGGATCTGATGGTCTACCTGGCGTGGTCGATGGAGGGCCGCGCGGCCCAGGAGGGGCACAACGCGCTGGCCGGCCCGGACGGCCCCCGGGTCGGGGAGAAGCTCACCGATCTGCCGCTCACGCTGGTCAGCGACCCGGCCGCGCCGGGGCTGGAGTACGAGCCGTTCCTCGTCACGACCGGTTCGGGCGACGGGATCAGCGTGTTCGACAACGGCGCCCCGCTGCGCCGCGTCGAGTGGGTCCGCGAGGGCGCGATCAACGAGCTGGTCTACTCCCGTGCCGAGGCCGCCGAGTTCGGCACGAGGTTCACCCCGGCAGGGGACAACCTGCTGCTCACCGGTGGCTCGGCGGCGTCGCTGGACGAGATGGTGGCCGGCACCGACCGGGGCCTGCTGCTGACCTGCCTGTGGTACATCCGGGAGGTCGACCCGGCCACGCTGCTGCTCACCGGGCTGACCCGGGACGGGGTGTACCTGGTGGAGAACGGCGAGGTCGTCGCCGAGGTCGGCCACAACTTCCGGTTCAACTTCTCCCCGCTCGACGTCGTGCGCCGCACCACCGAGGTCGGGGCGACCCGGCGCACGCTGCCGCGGGAGTGGAAGGACTGGTTCACCCGCGCCGCGATGCCGCCGATGCGGGTGCCCGACTTCAACATGAGCTCGGTTTCGCTGGGGCGGTAGCGGCGCTGACGGAGTGCCGGGGGCGTGCGGCGTACCTCCGTCCCCGGAGGTGGAGTTGAGTGGAGGGCACGCGCCGATGACGTCGCGGACGCCGATCGGGTTCCGTGAGCGGGAGGGCCGGGCCTTTGTCGTACGACGTGATCAGCGCGTACACCCTGGTGGTCGGTGACGACGACGGGCCGGCGACGGTGAGCGTCCACGCCACCGCGGACGAGGCCTGGCGTGCGTTGGACCGGGAGGTGCGGGCGCGGTGCGGGTTGCGTCCCCGTCCCCGCCGGGTCGCCGACGCCGACGCGGCCACCCGCTTGGCCGACGCCTGGCGGGCCGCCGATCCGGAGGTCCGGTTCTGGAACGTCACGGCCCACCGGTTGCCGATCCTGCTGCCGACGATCGCCCGGCGGCCGCTCACCGCGGCCCGCTGAGGCTCGGCCCGCGGGAACGGATCGGGGTCAGGACGCCGGCGGCACCGGATTGGCGGGCCGGCGGTTCTGCTCGGCGATCCGGTGCTGCACCCCGGCGGAGATCGTGACAGCGCGCCGGCGCTCACGGATGCGCAGCAGCACCAGCATCGAGACGCCGTAGGCGACGCCCACGACGACCAGCACCACGCCGAACTTGGTGACCATCGTCTGGAGGGCACCCTCCACGGGCACGTCGATGGTGGAGATGATCGCGAGCACGCCGAGGGTCAGCAGGTGGAACAGGACCGTCAGGAGCTGGTTGAGCGAGTGCGCCGTCTCCTTGTTCTGGAAGACCTCCTCCAGGAACGGCTCACCGCTCATGAACAGCACCCGTCCGACCGCGACTGTCAGTCCGACGGCGATCACGAGGAAGACGAGGTACTGGGCCGTGGTCATCGGGGTCCTCCTGCGTTCCGTGGCCGAGCGGACACTCTTAGTCAGGGAGGTACCCGATCTCCGGGGCGACTATGCCTGGCTCGCGTGGGAGGTGCGGTTCACGCCGATCCGGGCGGTCCGAGCAGGGCACGTAGCCGCTCGAGCAGGTCGTCCACCCCGAGGTCGTCGGGTAGCGGCGTGCCGACGAGGGTGCGCAGGTAGAGGCCGTCCCCGACGAGTTGGACGAGCCAGGACAGGACCGGGTCGGTGATCTCGGTGCGCAACGCCGCGAGGCCGTCGGCGTCGACGACGGCGAGCGCGTCGTGCACCCCGGGGCGCCCGTCGGCGATCCGCAGCGCGGCGAGGTAGGTCCGGGTGAGCCCGCCGGGTGATCCTCCCCCGGGCGCGGAGGTGCGCAGGTAGTAGTCGATCGGGCCCTCGGCGGCGGTGCGCATCGCCTCGGCGTCGGCGGCGCTGCGCCGGCGCAGCCGGTCGAGGAGCCCGGCGGCGAGCGCGTCCTTGGACGAGAAGTGGTAGAGCAGCCCGCCCTTCGAGACGCCGGCGGCGGCGGCCACGGCATCCAGGGTGGCGCTCGCCGGGCCGCGCTCGATCAGGAGCGTCTCGTAGGCGTCCAGGACGCGGTCGCGGGCGCTCGACACGACGTGAGTGTAGGCGACCTCACGTCGTCACCCGGCCGGTGGCCTGGGAATATCGAGCTTCTATGTACCGTCTGGACGGTACAGCTCTGGCGTCCACCGACGCCCCCCACCCGCGCTCACGAGGCGCCGCTCGAGGACTCCGCATGACCATCACGCTGCCGCGCACCCCGGCACGCCCGGCGCCCACCCGCGCCGGCCGCCGGGAATGGCTCGCGCTCGTCGCCCTGTTCCTGCCGACCCTGCTCGTCGCGATCGACAACACGATCCTGAGCTTCGCGCTGCCCGCGATCAGCTCGGCTCTGGCGCCCAACGGCACCGAGCTGCTGTGGGTGGTCGACATCTACCCGCTGGTGCTCGCGGGGCTCCTGGTCACCATGGGCACGCTCGGGGACCGCATCGGACGCCGGAGACTGCTGATGATCGGCGTCGCCGGGTTCGGCGCGGTGTCCCTCGTCGCCGCGTTCGCCACCGACGCCACCCAGCTCGTCGCCGCACGGGCCGTGCTGGGCTTCTTCGGGGCGATGCTCATGCCGAGCACCCTGGCGCTGCTTCGCGCGCTGTTCGCCGACCGCGGGCAGCGCCGGACGGCCCTCGCCATCTGGGCCACCGGCTTCGCGGCCGGGGCCGCGCTCGGACCCATCGTCGGAGGCCTGCTGCTCCAACACTTCTGGTGGGGCTCGGTGTTCCTGGTCAACGTGCCGGTGATGGTGCTGCTGCTGGTGCTCGCCGCGGTGCTGCTGCCCGAGTCGCGGATGGCCGCGCCGGGGCGGATGGACCCGTTCGGCGTGCTGCTGTCGCTGCTCGCGATGGTGCCGCTGGTGCTGGCGATCAAGCTGGTGGCGTGGAACGGCGTGACACCCGCGTCGCTCGGTGCGCTGCTGGTCGCGGGACTGGCCGGGCTGGCCTTCGTCCGGCGCGTCCGGGCGCAGACCCGAGCCGGCCGTGAGCCGGTGCTCGACGTCGAGTTGTTCGCGGCCCCGGTGCTGCGGCTCGCGGCACTGGCCAACGCGACGACCATGTTCGCGCTCACCGGGGTGCTGTTCTTCTCCGCCCAGTACCTGCAGCTCGTGCTCGGCCACACCCCGATGAGGGCCGGCCTGCTGCTGCTGCCGGGCTTCCTGGCGACCGTGGTGTCCGGCCTGGTCGCGGCCCGGCTGGCCCGGTGGTTCCCGCTGCGCACGCTGGTCCCGACGGGCCTGCTGCTCGCCGCGGCCGGCTACCTGCTGTGCGCCCTGCTCGGCGCCGGTTCCGGCGCGGCCCTGCTGATCGCCGCGAGTGTCCTCGTCGGCGTGGGAATCGGGCTGTCCGAGACGCTGGCCAACGACGCGATCATGACCGCGGCACCGGCCGACCGCGCGGGTGCCGCCTCCGCCGTCTCCGAGACCGCATACGAGATCGGCGCCGTGCTCGGCACCGCCGTGCTCGGTAGCGCGATGACCACTGCCTACCAGAGAACGGTGCAGGTTCCGGCGGGTCTCGACCCGGCCTCGGCCACCGCCGCGCGGGAGACCCTGGGCGGCGCGGTCGACGTCGCGGCGGGGTCGGCCGGTCCCGCCGGGCCGGGTCTGCTCGCGTCCGCGCAGGCGGCCTTCGCGCACGGTGTCCAGCTGACCGCGGGTCTCGGGACGGCCGTGCTGGTGGCGGTCGCGGCCACCGTCGTGCTGGGCCTGCGCCGCTCCACCCCGGCCGCCTCCTGACCGCCCTCGGGAGGCTGCCGGGGTCAACGGCGCACGGCGTCGTCGGCGAGCCGGGCGGCCAGTTCCCGCACCGCGGTGCGCAGCTCGTCGGGTCGTCGCACCGTGAACCGCCAGCCCAGGCCGGCCAGCAGCTGGGCCATCCCGTCCAGACGTTCCGCGCGGCCGCGTAGCAGCGCGCCGTCCGGGTGCTCGGCGAGCGCGCCGACGGTGCGGGGCAGCCGGCGCCGGACCTCGGCGACCGGGGCGTGCAGCACGACCTCGACCTCGCTCGCGTAGGGCACCTCGGCCAGCCTCGCCACGACGTGTCCCACCGCGTCGAAGCCGGCCGGCGGGGTGAACGCGGCGCGGGTCGCGCGGACGGCGTCGATCCGGTCGAGCCGGAACGTGCGCACGCCGTCACGCCGGTGGTCGTGTCCGGTGACGTACCAGCGTCCGGCGTGGAAGACCAGGCCGTAGGGGTCGAGCTCGCGCTCGCCGGCCGCACCGCTCCACGAGGTGTAGCGCAGCCGCACCCGGCGGTGGTCCCGGGCGGCCTCGCCGAGGGTGAGCAGTACGTCCGCGGACGGGGCGGTGCCGGGACGCGCGGCCGCGGTGAAGCCCAGCGTCTCGGCCACGGCCCGGGTCCGCTCCCGCAGCTCCGCGGGCAGTACCCGTTCGATCTTGGCGCGGGCACTGTCGACCGCGGGCGCGGCGGCGTGCAGCCCGCTCCGCTCGGCGGCGATCAACCCGAGCACCACGGCCACCGCCTCGTCGCCGCTGAGCATGAGTGGCGGCAGCTTGTACCCGGGCAGCAGCCGGTACCCGCCGTGCCGTCCGCGCGCGGCGACGACCGGCACGCCGATCTCCTCCAGGGTCCGGATGTGCCGGCGGACGGTGCGCTGGTCGATCTCCAACCGCTCGGCGATCTCCGGGCCGGTGAGTCCCGGGCGGGCCTGCAGCAGCTCGAGCAGGGCGAGGACCCGGCCGGCTGTCGGTGCCATGCGGCGAAGTCTGTCAGAAATCAGGACGGGTTCGGCCCGCATTCGTTCGTACGGTTCTCCCATCGCGCCGGACGAGGAGGATGACATGGCAACGTATGTGCTGGTCCCGGGCTTCTGGCTGGGGGCGTGGGCGTGGGACGAGGTGGCCGCGCCGCTGCGCGGGGCGGGCCACGCGGTGCTCGCGTTGACGCCGGCCGGCCTCGCCGAGCGGGCCGGCGACGGACCGGACGTGACCGCCGAGGCGCACGTGGCCGAGGTCGTCGAGGTGCTCCGGGCGCGCGATCTGCACGACGTGGTGCTGGTCGGGCACAGCGGCGCGGGCCCGACGGTAACCGCTGTGGCCGAGCGGGCACGCGAGCGGATCGCCCACCTGGTGTTCGTCGACACCGGCCCGTTGCCGGACGGGATGGCCCAGATCGACTTCAACCCGCCCGGGGCGCAGGCGTGGATCGCGGAGCAGATCGCGGCGAACGGCGGCTGGTACCCGCTGCCGGCTGCCCCACGGCTCGCGGAGCTGGGCGCGAGCACGGCCGGGCTCGACGACGAGATGCTCGATCTGCTGCGCAGCTGCGCGACGCCCGAACCCGGTGGCGTGCTCACCGGCGGGGTGCGTCGCGGCACGCCGGACCCGAGCCTGCCCAAGACCGTCGTCGCGTGCAGCTTCACAGCGGCCGACGCCAAGGGCCTGATCGATGCGGGGGTGCCGGCGTTCGCGGAGATGGCCGGCCCGGAGTGGTCGATCCGCGAGCTGCCGACCGGTCACTGGCCGATGTTCTCCGAGCCCGCGGCGCTGGCCGGTCTGTTGGCCGGTCTGGCCTCGTGACGCGATCGGATGCCAGTGGCGTCCGCAGGCGTGAGCATCTCGGAGAAGGCCGCTGAACTGCTGCGACTCGCTGCCGCAGTCCCGGCTCGCGGAGCTCGGAGTGGCCCGCATCTCCTTCGGCCCGTGGGCCCGGCGCTCGGTGCTGACCCAGCTGGCCCGCCTCACGAGCGCCTGCTCGCCGGCGGCGCCCTGCCCGAAAGCGCCCTTCCGCTTACTGAATCGTGACACGCTGCGGTTTCGTCCTCGCGGAACCGCAGCATCGGTCTCGGTCCCCGGCTTCCGTCGCAGTTGCCCGAGAGCGAATCAGTGATGTCATCAGGTGACCTGCATAGTGGTAGATGCTGCCGTACCGAACGGCTTCGACCGACCATCGCCTCTCTGACCTGCGGCAACCGCCCTTCTGAATCGATTACATGATCGGTCCTGTGAGTGAATCGACAGTTGCCGACTGTGGGGGAATCCCTGGCCCACCGGTAACCTCTGGTCCCATCGTTTCCCCGCCACATCCGGCCGTACCGGGCCTGGGTGGGCGCAAGCATTCCCGCGGTCGGGTATGGCCCGGCCAGGTAGGAGACAGGACGAGATGACTGCAGCGACCGTGCCAGGGATCGACGACGCGCCCACAACCAACGCTCGCCTTCTGTCCTGGGTGCGTGAGGTCGCGGAGCTGACCAGGCCCGACCGCATCGTGTGGTGCGACGGTTCGGACGCCGAGTGGGACCGGGTGACGTCCCAGCTGGTCGAGGCCGGGACCTTCGTGAAGTTGGACGAGGCGAAGAAACCCAACTCGTTCTGGGCCGCCTCCGACCCCAATGACGTCGCCCGGGTCGAGGAGCGCACCTTCATCTGTTCGGTCGACGAGGCCGACGCCGGGGTCACCAACAACTGGATGGCCCCCGCCGAGATGAAGTCGATCATGACTGAGCTCTACCGCGGCTGCATGGCCGGCCGGACGATGTACGTCATCCCGTTCTGCATGGGTCCGATCACGGCCGAGAAGCCGATGCTGGGCGTCGAGATCACCGACTCCGAGTACGTCGTGGCCTCGATGAAGATCATGACGCGGATGGGCGCCTCGGTGCTCCCGCTGTTCGACGGCCCGGCCGGCGACGACTTCGTCCCCGCGCTGCACTCCGTCGGTGCCCCGCTCGAGCCGGGTCAGCAGGACGTGCCCTGGCCGTGCAACGAGACCAAGTACATCGTGCACTTCCCCGAGGAGCGGCTGATCTGGAGCTACGGCTCCGGCTACGGCGGCAACGCGCTGCTGGGCAAGAAGTGCTACTCGCTGCGCATCGCCTCGGCGATGGCGCGCGACGAGGGCTGGCTCGCCGAGCACATGCTGATCCTCAAGCTGATCAGCCCCGAGGACAAGACGTACTACGTGGCCGCCGCGTTCCCGTCGGCCTGTGGCAAGACCAACCTCGCCATGCTGGAGCCGACCATCCCGGGTTGGAAGGTCGAGACGCTGGGCGACGACATCGCCTGGATGCGCTTCGGGGAGGACGGCCGCCTCTACGCGGTCAACCCGGAGTACGGTTTCTTCGGCGTCGCGCCGGGCACGAACTGGAAGACCAACCCGAACGCGATGCGCACCATCGAGCGCGGCAACTCGCTGTTCACCAACGTCGCCCTGACCGACGACGGCGACATCTGGTGGGAGGGCATGGAGAACGAGCCCTCGCACGCCACGTCGTGGAAGGGCAAGGACTGGACCCCGGCCGACGGCGAGGCGGGCGAGCCGTCCAGCCACCCGAACTCGCGGTACTGCACGCCGATGTCGCAGTGCCCGGTGCTCGCGCCGGAGTGGGACGACCCGAAGGGCGTGCCGATCTCGGCGATCTTCTTCGGTGGCCGTCGCAAGGAGACCATCCCGCTGGTCACCGAGTCGCGCGACTGGCAGCACGGCACGTTCATGGGCGCCACGCTGTCGAGCGAGAAGACCGCGGCCGCGACCGGTGGGCTCGGCCAGGTCCGCCGCGACCCGATGGCCATGCTGCCGTTCATCGGCTACAACGTCGGCGACTACTTCCAGCACTGGATCAACGTCGGCAAGGGCGCGGACGCCGACAAGCTGCCGAAGATCTTCTACGTCAACTGGTTCCGCCGCGGTGAGGACGGCCGCTTCCTGTGGCCGGGCTTCGGCGAGAACAGCCGCGTGCTCAAGTGGGCCATCGAGCGCCTCGAGGGCAAGGCCGCGGCGGTCGAGACCGCGATCGGCTACGTGCCGACCGCCGAGGCGATCGACATGCAGGGCCTCGACACCCCGATCGAGGACGTCGAGGCCGCGCTGAAGGTCGATGTCGAGGAGTGGAAGACCGAGATCCCGCTCATCGAGGAGTGGTTCGACAAGATCGGCGCCAAGCTGCCGACGTCGATGCGTGACGAGCTGGAGGCGCTCAAGCTCCGCCTCGGCGTCTGACCCGCTCCCGGGCGGCGGTACCACGGCACCGCCGGTCCCGGGAATCGCTTGACCTCACCGGCCCGTCGCGACCTCCGCGGCGGGCCGGTGGCATGACCCGGTGTGGTTCCTCATGCTCGTCACTGCGTGGTTCAACTCGATCGAGCCGCAGTTGCCCCCGGGGTGCCGTTCTTCCACTGATCACAGTTCGCCCGGGTGCCGGTGAGCGTGTTGTGCCGTGGCGATCGTCCACCGCAAGACCCGTGACGAGGCGACGTCCCCGGGCGTCGGCGACCTGGACGGCACGGGCCGGCGCTGAGCCGGTTGAGTGAGCCCGGGGGTGCGCCCTGGTCGGGTACCACGGAGCGTGATATAGGTCGCTCCACAGCGCTCTGACCAGCCGGTCCTGCTCGATCCGGACACACTGCCGGGTGGCTGGATCTTCTCGCCGAGTGACATTCGGGCGGGAATTTGACACCCTTCGGTGTGCCCAAAGATCGACTTTGCCCTCTGAGCGACGCGGAGAGTCACCATGCAGCGTCGCTTGATTGCGGTCGTGCACCATTGGGGTGGAACATCTCGGGGATCTGCGCGATACATCCTGTAACCGCTGAGCACTCGGCGGCCAGGTGGAGGTGACGGAAGTGCTGAATGTCGGACCGTCGAGTTCCGTCGACGACGACGCTCACCTGATCACGTTCGTCGACCGGCTGGCCGACGCCGGTGGGGACGCTCGGACCACAACCGCCAGGAAGCAGATCCAGAAGAGCATCGAGGCCGGCGAGGCCCCTGCCGGGTTGCGCCGCCTGGCCGAGGCGTTGGCGGCCGTCGGGGACGGCCCCCCGCCGCAGCGACGTCCCGTCGACGACCCCGCCTCGGTGGTCGCCGCCGTGCGTGGCGACAACCTGGTGGTGCTCGACGAGTTCGACCCCGAAGCGGTCGCCGCGGCGGTCACCGCGCTGCTCGCCGACGGGCGCCGCGTCGTCGTCACCGCGGCCGACCGCGCCGAGCTCATCGCCCTGCGTGACGTGCTGCCCGCTCAGATCTACGGCCACTGCCTGGACCGGCTTCCCCCGCTCTCGCCTGCCGAGGTGCGTCAGCTGCGGCGCCTGCTGGCCACGGCCACCCCGGCCCGGCGCGCCCGCAGCGGCCAGCAGCTGCCGGCGCCGGAGTCGCTCCCCTCGGTCGACGAGATCGCCGAGCTGTGCCACCGCGCCCGCCGCGCCCGGACGGGCGGCGGTGGGCCGGCCGACCTGATCCCGGGCCTGCTGGCCGGGATCGAGGCCGAGCGGCGCGATGCGGTCACCTCGGTCGCGCGTTGTGTCGACCGTTCGCTGGGTGCACTGCGGCCCCGGGAGGACCGGGCGTGGGCCTGGTCGCTGCTGTCCGATCTCGTCTACAGCCGCCACCGTGCCGCCTTCGAGCGGCTGGTCGAGGACACCGCGCAGGCCACGATGGCGGCCGAGCGCGCCCGCACGAGCCCGCCGATCAGCGTGGTCGGGCCACTGCCGACCGGGGCGGGCGAGATGCTCCGCCGCTACCTCGCCTTCCTGCAGTCCGGCGGTCGGTCACGGGCGTACTTCCGTTCTGCCGCCCAGCGGGACGTGCAGCCGGCGCTGCGCCAGATCCGGGTCGGTGGCGTCGTCCCGGAGACCATCCAGCAGGTCCAGGCGGCTGTCGAGCACGTCGACCTCGCCGAACGGTTGACCAGGATCGACGCGGCCTGTCACGAGGTGGGCATCCCCGCCCCGCGCAACGCCGACGAACTGGCCGAGCTCGCCGACGGCCTGACCCGGATCGGGGCGGCCGCGCGGTCGGTGGGCGCACTGCGCCACGACGTGCTGTTCATCCACCCCAACTCGCCGATCGCGGTGCCGGACCTCACCGCAGCGGAGCAGATCGCCACCGCGATCATCGACCTCGCCGACCACGGGTCCCCCGCGGAGGCCCACCAGCGGCTCGACCGGCTCGCGGACGACCTGGCCGGGCAGGCTCCGGTGGCGGCGACCGCGCCGGAGCACGACAGTGCCGTCATCGCGTTGCGCGAGCGGGACCCGGCGGCCTACGCGGCCGCGCTCGACGCGCTGTTCGCCGCCCGCCGCGACGTGCTGGACCAGCAGTCCTGCACGGCTCTGCTCGACCGGCTCCGGCAACACGCCCCCCGGCTCGCCGACGCGTGGGCGGCCGAGAGCGAGTCGGGGGCGTCGGGTTTCGGCCTGGCCTGGTTCGTCGAGGTGGATCGGCTGCTGGAGGCCCTGCCCGCGCCGGACAGCGCCGACGTCGTGATGGTGCTCGGCGCCGGTGAGCTCGGTGTCGACCGGCTGCTGCTCGCAGCGGTCGCCCCGCGGCTCATCGCCGTCGTCGGGTCCGGGGCGCGTCCGGCCGGCGGGGCGCCGTTGTTGAGCGTGCTGCAGCGGGCGGCGGCCCTGGTGATCCGTGGCCGGGCTGCGGCGCAGGGCAGCGACGCGCGGGTCGTCCGGCTGCCGTCGGGCCCGGCCGGGTCACGATCGGTGGGCGTGGCCGACCGGGGCCAGGTGAAGCAGGCCGGGGCCTGAACCGGCACCGGAACCGGCACAGCCTGCCAGGTCGTCCGTCCGGCACCGGGCAGCGCTCCGCCGGTGCGGTGGCCGCCGCGGCGATCCTCAGCCCGACGCCGGGCCCGTGTTCCGTGGCGGGGCAGCGGCCCGGACCGCGTCCTCGACGCGGGCGAGCAGGACCAGCGGGTCGTCTGCGGGGCCGGCGACGTCACGCTCCCAGGCGTCCGGTGAGTTCTCCGCCACGGGCCGGTGCAGCGTCCACAGCCCAGGCTCGGGATCGTCGCGCCGCAGTCGCGCGACCGGGGTCGCCGTCCAGGCCGCCCCGAGCTCGGGGAACGTCGGCGGCCGTCGATCCAGGATCGTCACCTCGTCACCGGAGGTCGTGTAGGCGATCTGGCGCAGCGCGCGCTCGTCGTCGGGCACGTGGGCGGTGCACCAATGGGACAGACGTACACGAATCTCCTCGGGAACCGACATGCCGGGATCATCCCCCGGGCAGCGGCTACCGTCGACTTCCATGAGCGATCAGCATCCGGTCAGCCGGTTCGGTGCCGTCGAACTCGAGGACATGCCCGCCGACCTCCGCGAGCGCATCGGCGTCATCGCAGAGAAGTCCGGTTTCGTCCCGAACATCTTCCGCGCCCTGGCCCGGCGCCCGGCCGAGTTGCGGGCGTTCCTCGACTACCACGACGCGCTGATGGAGCGCAGCGACGGATTGAGCAAGGCCGAGCGGGAGCTGGTGGTGGTGGCGACGTCCGGGGCGAACCACTGCACGTACTGCGTCGTGGCGCACGGCGCGATCCTGCGGGTGCGCACCAAGGACCCGGAGATCGCCGATCGGGTGGCGACCAACCCGTACGCGGTCGAGCTGAGCCCCCGGGAGCGCGCCATCGTCGATCTCGCCCTGTTGATCGCGACCGACTCGGCCACGCTGACCGAGGCCGAGCTCGACGACGCGCGTGCGGCCGGGCTGACCGACGACGAGATCTGGGACGTGGGCGCCATCACCGCGCTGTTCGCGATGTCGAACCGGCTGGCGCACCTGACCGCCCTGCGCCCCAACCCGGAGTTCTACCTGATGGGGCGACTGCCGCGCTGAGGGTCTGAAGACGGCCGCTCGGTCGCCTGCGCTTCGGCGGACTCCGCCTCCCGCTCCGCGAAAGCAGTCTGTCGGTCGGCCTCCGGCAACGGCACCGTCGAGGACGCTCTGCGGCGGCGCCGGGCCCGGATCCTTCCCGGAGCGGGCCGTCGCGTCACGGGTAGGACGCCGATCGGCCGGATCACGGCGAATCGCATGGTTGTGCCCGGCGCGACCGGTGGGTCGTCAGAGCACCTTCGACAGGAACGCCCGCGTCCGCTCGTGCTGCGGATCGGCCAGCACCGTGCGGGGTGCGCCCGCCTCGACGATCCGCCCCTCGTCCATGAACACCAGCGCGTCTCCGACCTCGCGGGCGAAGCCCATCTCGTGGGTCACCACGACCATCGTCATCCCGTCGGCCGCCAGCCCGCGCATGACGTCGAGGACCTCCCCGACCAGCTCCGGGTCCAGTGCCGAGGTCGGCTCGTCGAACAGCATCAGCCGCGGGTGCATGGCGAGGGCCCGGGCGATGGCGACCCGCTGCTGCTGGCCGCCGGACAGCTGGGCGGGGTAGGCGTCGCGCCGGTCGGCCAGGCCGACCCGGTCGAGGAGTTCGACCGCTCGGCGGCGGGCCTGCGCCTTCGGAACGCGGCGCACGGTCACCGGGGCCTCGATGACGTTCTCCAGTGCCGTCCGGTGCGGGAACAGGTTGAACCGCTGGAAGACCATCCCGATGTCCTGGCGTTTCCGGGCGATCTCGGACTCGCGCAGCTCGTGCAGCTTCCCGCCGGACTCGCGGTAGCCGATCAGCTCCCCGGCCACCCGCATCCGGCCCGCGTCGATGCGCTCGAGGTGGTTGATGCAGCGCAGCAGCGTGGACTTCCCGGAGCCGGACGGCCCGATCACGCAGCACACCTCGCCGGGCTGCACCGTGAGGTCCACCCCGCGCAGGACCTCGGTCCGGCCGAAGCGCTTGTGCACCCCGGACGCCTCGACCATCGGCACCTGCGGCCCTCCCGCCTCCGTCACGGTGCGGCCTTCCGCGGGAAGAGCGCCGGTCCGGTGCGTTCGGGGGTCAGGCCGCGGCCGTAGCGGCGCTCCAGGAAACCCTGGCCGACGGTCAGGATCGACGTCAGTGCGAGGTACCAGACGGCGGCGACGATGAGCAGCGGGATCACCTGGAAGTTCTGGTTCGAGATCCGCTGGGCCGAGGTCAGCAGCTCGAAGTAACCGATCACCACGACGAGCGAGCTGGTCTTGAGCATGGAGATCGTCTCGTTGCCGGTCGGCGGGATGATCACCCGCATGGCCTGCGGGAGGATGATCCGGCGCAGCGTCTGGGCCCGGCTCATCCCCAGCGCCCCGGCCGCCTCGTTCTGCCCGGGGTCCACCGACAGCAGCCCGCCGCGGACGATCTCGGCCATGTACGCGGCCTCGTTGAGCCCGAGCCCGAGCAGGCACGCCGCGAACTGGGTGATCAGCACGTTGGTGTCGACCGAGACGAACTCCGGGCCGAAGGGGATCCCGAGCGAGAGCCGCGGGTACAACGCGGACAGGAAGTTCCAGAACAGCAGCTGGGCGATCAGCGGAGTACCGCGGAACAGCCAGATGTAGCCCGCGGCGGCGCTGCTGAGGATGGGGTTCGGGGACTGCCGCATGACGGCCAGCGCGATCCCGCCGACGATGCCGATGAGCATCGACAGCGCCGTCAGGACGAGGGTGTTGCGCAGTCCGTTCAGGATCGGCTCGGAGAACAGGTACTCCGCCACCACGTCCCAGCCGAACCGCTCGTTGGTGAGCACCGTGTTCACGGCCATCGCGGCGAGCACCGCGAGCACCGCCACCGCGAGCCACCGACCGGGATGCCGGACGGGGACGGCGGTGATCGGCACCGGGGCCGCGCCGGTGTCCTCGCGCGCGGGTCGCGACGTCCCGTCGGTCGGCGCGGCCACCGGTGTCAGCTCCGGATCTCGGAGCTGGGGATCGCGCCCTCGCCGACGCTCCACTTGTCGAGGATGGCCTTGTAGGTGCCGTCGGCCATCAGGGCCTGCACCGCCCCTTGGACCGCGGAGGCGAACCCGGCCTGGTTCTTGGCCAGCACGATGCCGTAGGGCGCGGTGTCGTACTGCGAGCCGACGACCTGCAGTTGGTTGCCGGTGGTCTGCACCGCGTAGGCGATCACGGGGGCGTCGGCCAGCATCCCGACGATGCGGTTGGACGTCAGCGCCAGCGTCACGTCGGTCTGCTGCTGCAGCTCGGTCACCTGGATCGGGGCCTTGCCGTTGTCCACGCAGCTGGCGTTGCGGGCGGCGAGGTCCTCGACCTGCACGGTTCCGGCCTGCACGCCGATCGCCCGCCCGCACAGGGTGTCGAGGGTGACCCGGTCCGGGTTTCCGGCCCGGGTGGCGAGGCTGGTGCCCGCGGAGAAGTAGCTGACCATGTCGACGGTCTGCAGGCGCTCGTCGTTGATGGTGAACGACGACATGCCCAGCTCGTAACGACCGCCCTGGATGCCGGGGATGATGCCCGGGAACGCGCTGTTCTGGAACTCGGCCGCCAGCCCCAGCTTCTGCGCGACCGCGGTGCCGAGATCGACATCCATCCCGATGATCGTGCGGCCGTCGGTGTCGACGAACTCGTTCGGCGGGTACGAGGCGTCGGTACCGAACACGATCTTTCCGTCCGCCGAGATCGGCGCCGGCACCTGAGCGGCCAGCGCGTCGTCCTTGGCCACCGCGGGCAACGGGGCGGTGCTCGGGCCGGCCGCCGTCCCACCACCGCTGCCGTCGCCACCGGATCCGCAGCCCGCCAGTGCAACGGCGAGCGCGGCTACGGCGAGCGCGGCCGGGACGCGACGGCGGATGGAGGGGAGCACGGCGACCTCCGGGTCCAGGGGTTGGGGCACGCCGGGATGCTCTCACCTCGGCGGCGCGCCGGACAGTCGGACGCGACACCCTGTAACCGGACAGCCTCCCGTCCGAGACATGACGGACACCCGGAGCAGGCACGTGCCCCCCGGGTCGCGGAGTGACGGATGCCCTGCGTGACCAGGTGTCGAGGAGTCACCGGTACCAGCCCGTTCCGGGGAGGCGGTTGACGACAGCGGCGCCGGGGTACGGGAACTCGGACATACTGCCGGCTCGTTCGGCAGATAAGAGTCACACGATCGACGGAGGACGGCCATGCCCCTGTTCAAGAAGTTGGCGACGCTGGCCGGTGCGGCCGAGGCGGCCCGCCGCTACGCGAAGAAGAACCCGGAACAGGCGGCTCGGTTCGTCGACCAGGCGGCCCAGTTCGTCGACAAGCAGACCAAGGGCAAGTACTCGGGCCAGATCGACGGTGCCGCGCGCAAGGTCAAGGGCGCGGCCGGTGTCGGCCAGCCCGGCCGGCCGGGTCACGGCCAGCAGCCGTACGGCCAGCAGTCGTACGGCCGGCCGGGCGCCGCGCCCTACGACCGGCCCGCCGACGGCACCGGGTACGGCGCCCATCGGGAGCGGCGCCCCGGCGTCTGAGTTCCGGCTGCGGACGTCGCTGCGGTTGCGCCGTCCACCTGTGCTCCGGACCGATCTTGTGGCCCGAGGTCCTGCCCGTGAGGGTGGCGCCGTGCCAGGATCGTGTTGACGAACACAGTCGAGTGCTGGGCCGGCCGCCCACACCCCGGGTGGCCGGCCCGGCACGACCAGGGCCCACCACAAGGGGTCCGGGTCGTGAGCACAGGAGGCACCGTGTCCCAACCGCAGGCCTGGAATCCCGCCGATCCTCGATCTCGTCCCAGCCGTGAACAGGTCCTCGCCGGGTTGCGGGGTACCGACGCCGGCGGCCCCGAACTCGTCCAGTTGCTCACTCCGGAGGGTGAGCGGCTCTCCGACCGGCGTTTCGACCCGTACGCCGAGGACGTCGACACCGCCGCGCTGCAGGCGCTCTACCGCGACATGGTCCTGGTCCGCCGTGCCGACCGGGAGGCCAACGCGCTGCAGCGGCAGGGCCAGCTCGGCATCTGGGTCCCGTTGCTCGGTCAGGAGGCCGCCCAGATCGGCGCCGGCCGGGCTCTGGCGCCGCAGGACATGGCGTTCCCCAGCTACCGTGAGCACGGCGTGGCCTGGTGTCGTGGCGTCGATCCGACCGACCTGCTCGGCATCTTCCGCGGCACCGACAACGGCAGCTGGGACCCGATCGCCACCCGCTTCAACCTCTACACGATCGTCATCGGCAACCAGTGCCTCAACGCGGCCGGGTACGCGATGGGCCAGCGTTTCGAGGGCAAGGTGGGGGACGCCGAGACCGCTGAGGCGACGATGTGCTTCTTCGGCGACGGCGCCACCTCGCAGGGCGACGTGCACGAGGGTTTCGTCTGGGCCGCGGCGTACGACGCCCCGGTCGTCTTCTACTGCCAGAACAACCAGTGGGCGATCTCGGTGCCGCTGGAGCGCCAGACCCGGGTACCGCTCTACGAGCGGGCCCAGGGCTACGGCTTCCCCGGCATCCGGGTCGACGGCAACGACGTGCTGGCCTGCCTGGCGGTGAGTCGCTGGGCGCTGGAGGAGTGCCGCACCGGCAACGGTCCGGTGCTCATCGAGGCGTTCACCTACCGGATGGACGCGCACACCACCTCGGACGACCCGAGCCGCTACCGGCTGGCCGACGAGCTGGAGTTGTGGAAGCTCAAGGACCCGATCGAGCGCGTGCGGGTCAACCTGGTGCGCGAGCACCACGTCGGCCAGTCCTACTTCGACGACGTCGCCGCCGAGTCCGACGAGCTCGCCGCGCGACTGCGCGAGTTCTGCTTCGCGATGCCGGACCCGGCCCCGGACCGCATGTTCTCCGAGGTCTACGCCGAACCCTCGCCGCTCGTGGAGGACCAGCGCGCGGAGTTCCTGGCCTACCACGCGTCCTTCGCCGACGGACCGCTCGCGGGTTCGAGCACCGGACAGGGGGTCTGAGATGGCGACGCTGACGATGGCGAAGGCGCTCAACGACGGCCTGCGGGCCGCGATGGAGCGCGACCCCAAGGTGATCATCATGGGTGAGGACGTCGGCAAGCTCGGTGGCGTCTTCCGGATCACCGACGGCCTGCAGAAGGACTTCGGCGAGCAGCGCGTGCTGGACACGCCGCTGTCGGAGTCGGGCATCATCGGCACCGCGGTCGGGCTCGCGATCCGCGGCTTCCGGCCGGTGTGCGAGATCCAGTTCGACGGCTTCGTGTTCCCCGGCTTCGACCAGATCGTCTCCCAGCTGGCGAAGGTGCACTATCGCTCGCAGGGCAAGGTGACGATGCCGGTGGTCGTGCGGATCCCGTTCGGCGGCGGGATCGGCGCGGTCGAGCACCACAGCGAGTCCCCGGAGTCGTTGTTCGCGCACGTCGCCGGGCTCAAGGTGGTGGCCTGCTCGAACCCGTCCGACGCCTACTGGATGATCCAGCAGGCGGTTGCGAACGACGATCCGGTGATCTTCTTCGAGCCCAAGCGCCGGTACTGGGAGAAGGCCGAGGTCGATCCCGGGGCGGAGCCGCCGCCGCTGTTCTCCTCGCGGGTGCTGCGGACCGGGTCGTCGGTGACCGTCGCAAGTTATGGACCGCTGGTGCGCACGTGCCTGGACGCCGCCACCGCCGCGGTCGCGGACGGTGTCGACCTCGAGGTGATCGACCTGCGGTCGCTGTCACCGCTGGACCTGGATCCCGTGTTCGACTCGGTTCGCCGGACCGGGCGGCTCGTGGTCGTGTCGGAGGCACCGTCGGAGTCGTCGGTGACCGCCGAGGTCGCAGCCCGGGTGCAGCAGGAGTGCTTCTACTCCCTGGAGGCGCCGGTCCTGCGCGTGACCGGGTTCGACACGCCCTACCCGCCCTCCAAGTGCGAGGACGACTACCTTCCCGATCTCGACCGGGTGCTCGACGCCGTCGACCGCGCGCTGGCCTGGTGACCGCGATGCGCCGCGAGTTCCGCATGCCCGACGTGGGTGAGGGGCTGACCGAGGCCGAGGTCGTCAACTGGCACGTGGCCCCGGGCGACACCGTCGCGGTCAACCAGATCATCGTGGAGATCGAGACGGCCAAGGCAGCCGTCGAGCTGCCGTGCCCGTACGCGGGGACGGTCGGCGAACTGCTGGCCGAGCCGGGACAGACGATCGAGGTCGGCACGCCGATCCTCGCGATCGAGACGGGGGAAGCCGCCGCGGCAGCGGGGCCCGAGGCCGGCGCGAAGATCGGTGAGGCGGGCGCCGACGGGCGGATCGCCACACTGGTCGGCTACGGGCCGCGGCAGGGCACGGCGAGCAGGCGGCCGCGGCGGACGGCGCCGGCCCCGGGTGCGACGGGCCCGGGTGCGACGGGCCCGGGTGCGACGGCTCCGCCGACGCGAGCTGATCAACGTCCCGGTGCCGCGAGCCGCGCGGATCGTGGTTCCGTGCTCCCAACCGCTGATCACCCCACCTGGCAGGCCGCGGCCGCGCCGGCAGACGCGGCCCCGGGGGCCGACGTCGCGGCGCCGGTGGACGTCACCGCGCCGGCGGCGGCCGCCCAATCCGCCGCGACGCCACAAGCGGCCGATCGTGGCGGGGGCGCGGTGTGGGACGCCGGCCTCGTCCCGCTCGCCAAGCCCCCGGTGCGCAAACTCGCCCGCGATCTCGGGCTGGACCTGCGGGCGATCCCCGGGACCGGGCCGGATGGGGTGATCACCCGGGACGACGTTCAGGCGTTCGCGGCCGCCGCACCTACGGCGCCGGCCGCCGCACCTACGGCGCCGGGTGTACCCGCGGCGCCCGGCGTACTCGCGGCGCCCGGTGCGCCGACGGTACCCGGCGCTCCCGTGGTGCCCGGCGCTCCCGTGGTGCCCGGCGCTCCCGTGGTGCCCGGCGCTCCCGTGGTGCCCGGCGCTCCCGTGGTGCCCGGCGCTCCCGTGGTGCCCGGCGCAGTCCTGCCGCCTGGCGCGCCCGCGCCGTCCGCGGGCGCGGAGCCGGTGGCCCCGGGCGTCCGCCGGGAACCGATCCGTGGTGTCCGCAAGGCCACCGCAGCGGCCATGGTCTCCAGCGCGTTCACCGCCCCGCACGTCACCGAGTTCCTGTCGGTCGACGTCACCGCGACGATGGCGCTGCGCGACCGGCTGCGCGGTGCCCGGGCGTTCGCCGGGGTCAAGCTGACCCCGCTGGCGTTCGTGGCGAAGGCGGTCTGCCTGGCGGCCCGGCGCACTCCGGAGGTGAACGCGAGCTGGGACGAGGCGGCGGGCGAGATCGTCTACTACGACCGGGTGCAACTCGGCATCGCGGCGGCGACCCCGCGCGGGCTGGTCGTCCCCAAGATCCGCGACGCCGACACCCTCGACCTGCGGGGGCTGGCCGCCGCCCTGGGCGAGCTCACCGAGACCGCCCGGGCCGGGAAGACCGCGCCGGCGGACCTCATCGGCGGCACGTTCACCATCACCAACGTCGGCGTGTTCGGCGTGGACACCGGCACCCCGATCATCAACCCCGGGGAGGCGGCGATCCTCGCGGTCGGGGCGATCAAGCCAACGCCGTGGGTGGTCGACGGTGAGCTCGCGGTCCGCACCGTGTGCCAGCTCGCCCTGTCGTTCGATCATCGGCTGGTCGACGGCGAGCAGGGCTCCCGGTTCCTGGCCGACGTCGGCGCGCTGCTGGAGGATCCGGGGATCGCCCTGACCTGGTGAACTGTGATCGCGACCGGGAGCAGGATCGCGGTCGTCCGCGTTATAGGGGTATGCCGTTCGTCCTGCTGTATCTCGTCGTCGAGATCGTCGCGCTGGTCGCCCTGGGCTCCTGGATCGGAGCGGGGTGGACGCTGCTCGTCCTGCTGGCCGGGTCGGTGCTCGGCCTCTGGCTCGCGCGGCGCGAGGGAGTGCGGGCGGCCCAGGCGCTCACCGAGGCGGTGCGCAACCGCCGTGTCGCGCATCCGGAACTGACCGACGGCCTGCTGGTCGCGGCGGGCGGCCTGCTGCTGTTCGTCCCGGGCCTGGTCACCGACCTGGCCGGGCTGTTGCTGGTGCTGCCGCCGACCCGGGCGCTCGTCCGGCGCCGGCTCGTGCGGGCCGCCGAGCGGCGCACGCCCGGGCTGCGTACCGCCCGGATCCGCGCCGACGGCCCGATCGTGGACGGCGATGTGGTGACGACCGGGCCGGGCGGGTTCGGTTCGTCCGGCAGCGGGTCGTGGACGGCACCGCGGGCGGTCCGGAGCGCGGCCGGCGAAGGGCCGGCGAAGGGCAGCGGCGCCGATCGGGCCGACGCAATCGTCATCGACGGCAGTGTCATCGACGGCAGTGTCGTCGAGAGCGGGTCGATCGATGACTCCCATGACAGGGAACACGGATCCCGCTGAGACGATTCGTTCGATCGAGCGGGTGGACCTGCCGTCGAATTCGGATTTCCACCGGGGCTGCCGGTCGGCGGCCGGCAGCCCGCGGCCGAGATGATCTTATTCGACGTTGATGAACGACGTGGTGACCATTTCCATGGGCACTACACCGTTGTTGAATCCGGTGGCCGTTCCGGTGAGGATGAGCAGCCCCGTCGTACCGGCGAGTAGGGCTCGGGTCGCCGCCAGCACGCCTGCCTTCCGCTGCGACTTCTTCTGCGGGTACCGCAGCGGCAGCGTGTTCCGGGTCTTACGAGCCAGTCTGTGCTTTCCCCCGCGTCGGTTCATGAAATGCACCCCCAATGACTCGATTAGGCCAAACGAGTGTCAACTCGCGGGCGCCGTTCGCGCTAGTCCAAGCGTGAATATCACCCGAACGAGCACGTATCAGGTGTGCGCTGCGACGAATGGGGGTCTCCGGCCGAGGGCTCGTACTCCGGATGCCGGAGCCGGCTCGTAACGAGAGGGGTGCCGGGGGACGTCCCGCCCCGCGTCTCAGGGGAGGAGAGTCCAGGCGGTGCTGCAGCGGGCGGTGACCCGCACCGGTTCGGGCTCGAGCCCGAGATCGTGCACGTCCACGGCATCCTCGGCCCGGGCGGCCATCCGGTAGGCGATCGGGGCCCCGTGCTCGGCGGCCTCGGAGAGCCGGCGCAGCGGACCGAGCCGCCCGCCCAGCGCCGCCGCGTAGCCCTCGGCCCGCTCTCGCGCGTCGGACACCGCTCGTCGCTGGGCCGATCGCAGCGCCGCCGACGGGTCCGCCAGGGTCCAGCGGGGACCGTTGAGGGCAGCCGGCTCGGCGGAGACGAGCGCGTTGAGCAGTTCCTCGAGCACTGCCACATCGGTCACCAGCAGGGCGAGATCCTCGCTCGCGCGGCAACCCGACGGCCGGTTGCCTCGCCACTCGGTGTGCACCCACAGCCGGCGGCTGCGCACGGTCAGCCCGGGTGTCGAGAGCGCGGGCTCCGCCGCGGCGACCCGTTTCCCGAGGTCTCGGACGGCGCTCGCCCGGTCGCGACCGGTCGCGGAGAAGGTCACGTCCAGTTCGGCCCGGTCCGCGACCTGCTCGTCCCAGCCGGTCCCCTCGGTCACGATCTCCGGGGCCTCGGCGGCCGCGGGCGCAATGTCGGTCACGACGGCCAGCCAACCAGATCGCCTCGTCTACCGGGATCTAGTCGGAATGCGAGATCATCCGATACAGCGGTAGCGGGGCCGGCGGGTAGCGTCTTTCGATATGTCGGTCCGCCTGCGGCACCTGCGTCGGCTGGTGCGTGAGGGCCCTTCGGACGCCCCGGGCAGGCTCGTCGACGGGCTCGGCCGAATGGGATTGGTCGGCTACGGCATCGTGCACCTGCTGGTGGCCTGGCTCGCCCTGCAGACCGCCTTCGGCGTCCCGACCGGCGCGGCCGACGCCCAGGGAGCCATCGGTTTCATCGCGCAGACCCGCTTCGGTATCGCGGCCCTGATCGTCGCCACGGTCGGCCTGGTCGCGTTCGCGGTCTGGCAGCTCACCGCGGCCCTCATCGGCTTCCGCTGGGTCTCGGGGGGCGAGCGCACGCGCAAGCGGGCCGGCGCGACCGCGAAGGCCGTCGCCATGCTCGCCCTGGCCTCGGTGACGTCCGGTTTCGTCGACGGCGTGGGCACCCGCTCCGGCGACGGCGGCGCCCGGGCGCTCACCGCCGACGTGCTGAGGCTGCCGTTCGGCAGGCTGCTGGTGGGGCTGGCTGCGCTGGGGATCCTGGTGATCGCCGTGGCGATGACCTACACCGGCGTACGGCGCACCTTCATGGGCGACCTCGACGTGCGCGAACTCGCGCCCGCCGCGCGCCGGTCCATCGAGGTGGTCGGCACCGTCGGTCACCTGGCCCGGGCGCTGGCGTTCGGCGTCGTGGGGATGCTCGTCGGGGCCGCGGCGGTGGCCTCGGACCCGGAGCGGGCGGGGGGCCTGGACGCCGCGCTGCGTGCGCTCGGTGAGACCGGCCCGGGCTCGTCGCTGCTGGTGGTCGTGGCCGCGGGCTTCGCAGCCTTCGGTCTGTTCTGCTTCGCCGACGCGGCCACCCGGCGAGCCTGACCCGATCGGCTTCTCTATCGCCGTATCGGATCTTGACTAGAAATACCTAGAGGAGCCGATCGACGACACGCGATCGTCCCGGATAGCGAAATCTAGGGCCCGGCCAAGACGCCCGGATACCGTCCGATCCATGGATCCCGTGCGGAACCCCTTCGCTCCCGGCGCAGGTCAGCGGCCTCCCGAGCTGGCCGGACGGGACAAGGAGGTCGACGCGTTCGAGATCGTGCTCGAGCGCGTCGCGCGCGGTCGCCCGGAGCGCAGCCTGGTGCTGACCGGGCTGCGCGGCGTCGGCAAGACGGTGTTGCTGGGGGAACTGCGGTCGATGGCGCTCCGCCAGGGCTGGGGCGCGGGCAAGATCGAGGCCCGGCCGGACGCCGACCTGCGCCGCCCGCTGTCCGCCGCGCTGCACCGGGCGATCCGGGACCTCGCCGTGCGGCACCGTGCCCCGGAACGGGTCGACGAGGTGCTCGGCGTGCTCAAGGCCTTCGCGCTGCGCTCCGCACCCGACGGCGCGAAGCTGCGCGACCGCTGGCAGCCGGGCATCGACGTGCCGGTCAAGAGCGGTCGCGCCGACTCCGGTGACATCGAGATCGACCTGGTCGAGCTGTTCACCGAGGTGGCGGAGCTGGCCGCGGATGTCGGGACGGGCGTCGCACTGCTCATCGACGAGATGCAGGATCTGCGGCCCGACGACGTGTCGGCGCTCTGCGCGGCCTGTCACGAGCTGTCCCAGTCGCGCGCGCCGCTCGTGGTGGTCGGTGCGGGGCTGCCGCATCTGCCGGCCGTGCTCTCGGCGTCGAAGTCCTACTCGGAGCGGCTGTTCAAGTACGCCCGCATCGGCCAGCTCGACCGTGCCGATGCCGACTTCGCGCTCCTCGCCCCGGCCGAACGCGAGGACGCCGGTTTCGACGAGGAGGCGCTCGACGCGCTCTACGCCGCGTCCGGCGGCTACCCCTACTTCGTCCAGGCCTACGGCAAGGCCGCCTGGGACGCCGCGCCGATGAGCCCGATCGGGGTCGCGGACGTCGCGATGGCGGCCCCTGAGGCCGATGCGGAGCTCGCCGTCGGGTTCTTCGGGTCACGTTTCGAGCGGGCCACCCCGGCCGAGCGGGAGTACCTGCGCGCGATGGCGGAGCTCGCCGACGGCCGCGACGAGCCGGTCGTGACCTCGGGGATCGCGGAGCACCTCTCGCGTCGGGCGTCCTCGCTGTCCCCGGCCCGGGACAGCCTGCTCAAGAAAGGCCTGGTCTTCTCGGCCCAGCGGGGCCAGATCGCCTTCACGGTGCCGCACTTCGGCCGGTACCTGCTCGCCCACACCTGACCCCCTTCTTGGGCCGAACGGGTGAAACCCAGATCGCCGGCCGGACGCAGTAACGCGAGGTCCTCCTACTCCGATTCCCCGTATAGCCCCGTGGCGCTGTCGGACCCCCGACCTGGCAGCACCACGGGGCTTTCCATATCGCGTGCCCCCCTCCGGTGGTAACGGGTGCTGGGCCGGACGGTCCCGGCGGGCGCGGGCTGCGCGCGGCCGGTCGTCGGCGGCCCGTAGCATCGGCCCGGTGCCGAACCCGAAATTCGAGATCCAGATGCTGCACGATCGGGTCATGATCAAGATCGTTGAGGGTGGCGGCGAGCGGCGGAGCAACGCAGGAATCGTCATCCCGGCAACCGCTCAGGTCGCCAAGCGTCTGGTCTGGGGAGAGGTGTTCGGGGTCGGGCAGCACGTCCGGACCGTCAAGGTGGGAGATCGGGTGCTGCTCAGTCCTGACGACCAGTACGAGGTCGAGGTGCAGGGCAGTGCCTACCTGGTGATGCGGGAACGCGACCTGCACGCCGTGGCCGCCGAACGCATCGAACACGGGACCGGCCTGTACCTGTGACGGCCCGGCCCCACACGGCCGGTCCTTCAGTTGTGCGGTGAAGGGAAAACTGACTTCATGCCCGAGCGGCAGCCCTCGCCTGGCGAGGTGACGCAGCGCCCGACGTCGGCGGGGCCCCAGGGCTCCGCGTCCAGCGGGCCGGATCGGACGGAGGACACGGCCGGTACCCCGGCCACGTCCGGCGACGGGACGGCCACCGACGGAGGCGCCACCAACGGTTCGACCCCCGACGGCGCGCCCGCCTCCGGCGTTCCACGCCAGGGGCCTGCGGCCGGCAACGGTGGCGCAGCTCAGGGGTCCGCAACCGGTACGGGCAACGGTGCCGCCGCTCAGGGTTCGGCCGTGGGCACCGGCAATGGTGCCGCCGGCACCGGCGTTCCAGATCAGGCGCCGGCTGTGGGCGCGGGCAACGGCGCTGCGGGTAGCGGTGCGGCTGGTCAGGCGCCGGTCGCGGGTACGGGCAATGGTTCCACCGCGAACGGCGCCCCCGCCTCGGCAGCCCCCGCTGCGGGTAATGGTGCGTCTGCCGCCCCCGCCCCGGACCCGGCGGGCGTTGCCGGCACCCCCGCGGGCGGAGCATCGAGCGCTGCCACCGGGCCTGCTGGCCTCGCCGACCAGGTCGCGGAGCAGGTGGCGGCCGACCCGGCCGCCGCGGAACCGGCGGCTGCCGAGCCCGGCGAGACGCCCCTCGCGCAAGATGAGCCGGTGCTGTCCGGCAAGGACGCCGCGGAGATGGCGGACCCCGCGGACACGGACACGCCGTCTGCCGCCGCCGCGGTTCCCGGCACGACGCCGGCCCCGCGCCCCCGGCCCCGTCCGGCGGACGGGACCGAGCCCGCCGTCGATGCGGCGAACCCGACCGCGCCCACGGCGACCACACCCGAAGCCGTCACCACCCCGGGAGCGACCGGGGCGGCGGGAGCCGCTGCCGCGGCCGGCGCCGCCGAGGCTGCCGCACCGGGAGCCGCCAAGACCACTCAGGCTGCCGCCGCCGGCACGGCTCCGGCCTCGGCCGGCGGTGCTGCGCAGGCTGTCGCCGCGGGCGGATCTCCGGCGGCCGTTACCGGCAGCGCCACGCGGGTCGCCCCCGCTGACAGCGCCACGCGGGTCGCCCCCTCCGGCAGCGCTACCTCCGCCGCCACCGGCAGCGCCACCCCGGCCGCCGCTGACAGCGGGTCTCCGGTCGCGGCCACCGACGGGGCCGCCCCGGCCACTCCCACCAGCGGGCCTTCTCCGGCCGTCGCCACCGGTGGTGCCACGCGGGCTGCCACCACCGGCAGGCCCGGCTCGGCCGCCCCCGACAGCGGGTCTTCGGTTGCCGCCGACGACGCGGCCCCGGCTGCCGCCGACACCGTGGCTTCGGCGGCCTCGGCCGGCGGCGCCACCCGGGCCGCCGCCCCCGACAGCGCCGGACCGGCCGCCACCGGCAAGACCGGGGACGGTCGCGGAACCGGCAACACCACCGCCGGCCGCGACCACCTCGACCCGCCCACCGTCCGCACCGCCTGGCCGGCCCCGACCGCCGGCTCGCGCTCCCCCGCGACCGGCGCCCAGGCATCCGGCTCTCCGAAGCCGTCAGCGCCGGGTGCCGACAACGGTGACGGCGGTCCGACGGCCACCGAGGCCGCCACGACCTGGTTCAACTCCTGGGATGCAGAGGCCACACAGGTGATTCCCCTGAGGGCGAAGGCGGCGACGTCGCCGTCCGGCCAGCCCCAGCAGCGGCCGGACGTGGCCGCCTCCGGACGGCTGGACCCGCCGACCGAGCAGATCCAGCTACCGGTGGCCGGGTCGCGGCCGACCGGGTCGGGTGGATCGGGCACCGGCGCCGGGGAGTCGCCCCGCAAGCGCAACCGCCGACTGCTGATCGGCGCCGCGATCGTCGCCCTGCTGGCAGGGCTCTACACCATCGACCTGCTGGTCAGCATGGGGAGCGTGCCGCGCGGGGTCAGCGTCGCAGGTGTTCAGATCGGCGGCCTGAGCCGCGGCGAGGCCGAGCAGCGGCTGCGGAGCGCGATCGAGCCCCGGTCCACCAAGCCGGTGATCGTGATGGCCGGCGAGGTGCAGAGCGAGATCGATCCGCGCGCGGCGGGCCTGCAGGTCGACTGGCGGGCCACGCTGGAGCAGGCGGGCTCCCAGCCGCTGAACCCGATCACCCGCATCACCTCGTTCTTCACCGAACGCGAGGTGGGCGTCGTCAACTCCGCCGACGAGCGCTCGGTGGCCACGGCACTGGAGCAGCTGGCCCCCGTGGTCGACCGGGAGCCCACCGAGGGATCGGTGAAGTTCGAGGGCCTCACCCCGGTACCGGTGGAGCCGGAGGACGGGCAGCAGCTCGACCTGCCGGCCGCCGCCCAGGTTCTCGAGCGCGACTGGGCGAGCGGGCAGCCGGTCGTCCTGCCGCTGATCTCGACGGCTCCGGCCACGACGATGGACGACGTACAGCAGGCGATCGAGCAGGTCGCGCGTCCGGCCGTCGCGGCCCCGGTCACCGTCAACGGTGAAGGTGCCCAGGCGACCCTCACCCCGAAGGCCATCGCGTCGGCGCTCAGCTTCCGGGCCGACCCGGCGGCCAGCCCCAAGCTGGTCCCCGAGATCAACGAGGAGTCGATCACCGACGCGCTCAAGCCGCAGTTGGCCGCCACGGTGACGCCGAGCCGCGATGCGGCGCTCGACTTCTCCTCCGGCACGCCTGTGGTCACTCCTTCCCAGGACGGGCGCGGCATCGACTACGACGCGACGCTGGGCGATCTGGTGCGGGTGCTGAGCCAGCCGAGCCCGCGGCAGATCACCGCGGTCTACGCCGACCAGCCGGCCGAGGTGACCACCGAGGACATCAACAAGCTCGGCATCGTCGGGGAGATCAGTTCGTTCACCACGGGCGGCTTCGCGGCCGACTCCGGGCAGAACATCAAGCGGGCCGCCGAGCAGATCAACGGCACGATCGTGGAGCCGGGCGAGACGTTCAGCCTGAACGCCGCGACCAACCCGCGGAACGCGGCCAACGGTTACGTCGAGGCCGGCATCATCTCCGACGGGCACCCGGCCCGCGGCGTCGGCGGTGGCGTCTCCCAGGTGGCGACGACGCTGTACAACGCGGCCTACTTCGCCGGGATGGTCGACGTGGCGCACAAGGAGCACAGCTTCTACATCAGCCGCTACCCGGTGGCCCGCGAGGCGACGGTCTACAACGACGTCATCGACCTCAAGTTCCGCAACGACGGGCCCACCGGGGTGCTGATCCAGACGACCTGGACCCCGTCCTCGCTGACCGTGAAGATGTTCGGGACGAAGCGCTACGAGGTCACCTCGGCCACCGGACCGCGGACGAACCCGACCAGCCCGAACACGATCACGATCCCGGCCGGCCAGCCGTGCTCCCCGAGCCAGGGTGCCCCGGGCTTCACCGCGACCGACACCCGGACCCTGCGGAACCTGCAGACCGGGGAGACGCGGAGCGAGACGCGGACCGTCAAGTACAACCCGTCGCCGATCGTCGTGTGCGGAGGGTAAACACAAACTGTCCGAATTGCCCCGGTCGTGGCCCGGGACTTCCGAGATCGGGGTCACACTTCGTACCCTCGTCACGCAGACGATGGCGTCTCGAGAATCGGGGGTTCGGATGCGGATCGCGGACGTCCTACGACGTAAGGGCGACTCCGTCGCGACGGTCGGCCCGTCGGCGACCGTCGCCGAGGTGATCGGTGATCTCGCCGTCGGCAACTACGGTGCCCTGCCCGTCGTCGAGGGCGGCCGGCTCATCGGCATCGTGTCCGAGCGCGACGTGGTCCGCCGGTTGCACGAGCGCGGCCCGGACCTGCTCCTGGCCCGGGTCGCGGAGATCATGACCGTGGACGTGGTGACCTGCTCGCCCACCGACAGTGCGGTGGACCTGTCCCGGGTCATGACCGAGCGCCGGGTCCGGCACCTGCCGGTGGTGGTGGACGGTGAGCTGCGCGGGATCGTCAGTATCGGGGACCTGGTGAAGGCCCGGATCGACGCTCTGGAGGAGGAACGCGAGCAGCTCGAGTCCTACATCGTCGGCTGAGCGGTGGAAACAAGAACGGCGGGGGTGCCTCCGAGGCACCCCCGCCGTTCCGTGTCTGTCAGGCCCGGTCAGGCCTGATCAGAACGCGGCTTCGGGCAGGTCCATGAGCGCGTTGTCGGCGGTCTCGACGATCACGCGCTGCGCGGCGAGCTGCGGCAGTACGGTCTTGGCGAAGAACCGGGCGGCGCCGACCTTGCCCTCGTAGAACGCCTGGTCCTTGGCCGACACCTCACCACCCAGCGCGGTCAGCGCGACCTCGGCCTGACGCAGCAGCAGCCACCCGATCAGCAGGTCGCCGACGGCCATCAGCAGCCGGACGGTGTGCTGGCCGACCTTGTACATGCTGGCCGGGTCCTGCGCCGAGGCCATCAGGTAGCCGGTCAGCGAGCCGAGGATGCCCTGCACGTCGGCCAGCGCGGTGGCGAGCAGCGCGCGCTCCTCCTTGAGCCGGCCGTTGCCGGACTCGGCGTCGAGGAACGCCTGGATCTCGCCGGCCACGTGCGTCAGGGCCTGGCCGTTGTTGCGGACGATCTTGCGGAACAGGAAGTCCAGGGACTGGATCGCGGTGGTGCCCTCGTACAGCGAGTCGATCTTCGCGTCCCGGATGTACTGCTCGATCGGGTAGTCCTGCAGGTAGCCCGAGCCCCCGAGGGTCTGCAGCGACAGCAGCAGCATCTCGGTCGCCCGCTCCGAGCCGACGCCCTTGACGATCGGCAGCAGCAGGTCGTTGACGCTCTCGGCCAGCGAGACGTCGGTGCCCGCGGCCTGTCCGAGGCGGATCTCGTCCTGGAAGGTGGCCGTGTAGGTGTAGACGGCGCGCAGGCCCTCGGCGTAGGCCTTCTGCAGCATGAGGATGCGGCGCACGTCCGGGTGGTGCGTGATCGTCACCCGGGGTGCGGTCTTGTCGAGCATCTTCGGCAGGTCGGCCCCCTGCATGCGCTCCTTGGCGTACTCGAGCGCGGCCAGGTAGCCGGCCGACAGGGTGCCGATGGCCTTGGTGCCGACCATCATCCGCGCGTACTCGATGACCTCGAACATCTGGGCGATGCCGTCGTGCACGTCGCCGAGCAGCCAGCCGACGGCCGGGGTGCCGTGCTGGCCGAAGGTCAGCTCGCAGGTCGTGGATGCCTTGAGGCCCATCTTGTGCTCGACCCCGGTCACGAAGGCGCCGTTGCGCTCGCCCGGCTCGCCGGTCTCGGGGTCGAAGTGGAACTTCGGCACCAGGAACAGGCTCAGGCCCTTGGTGCCGGGCTTCGGGTCGAGGCCGGGGCCCTCGGGGCGGGCCAGCACCAGGTGCATGATGTTCTCGGTCATGTCCTGCTCGGCCGAGGTGATGAAGCGCTTGACGCCCTCGATGTGCCAGGTGCCGTCGGCCTGCTGGATCGCCTTGGTGCGGCCGGCGCCCACGTCTGAGCCGGCGTCGGGCTCGGTGAGCACCATGGTGGCGCCCCAGGCCCGGTCGATCATGATCTCGGCCCAGCGCTTCTGCTCGTCGGTGCCGTTGCGGTGCACGACGGAGGCGAAGTTCGGCCCGGCCATGTACATGAACGCGGCCGGGTTGGAGCCCAGGATCAGCTCGGCGGCGGCCCACTGCACCGACGGCGGGATGCCGTAACCGCCCAGCTCGTTGGGCAGCCCCAGCCGCCACCACTCGCCGTCCCAGAGCACCTTGTAGGCGTCCTTGAGCGACTGGGGCAGCGTGACCGAGTGCGTGGCCGGGTCGAAGACCGGCGGGTTGCGGTCGGCGTCGGCGAAGGACTCGGCCAGCGGGCCGGTCGCCACCGCGTTCAGTTCCTTGAGCACTCCGCGGGCGGTCTCGACGTCCATCCCCTCGAACGGGCCCGTGCCCATCCGTTCCTGCACTCCGAACACCTCGAAGAGGTTGAACTCGAGGTCGCGCAGGTTGCTTCTGAAGTGGCCCATCGCCGTCACCGCCGTTCCCGCTCGGTCCGGCCGGCCGTCCCTGGCGAACGGCACTACTCGCCGGTAACAGAAGCAGCTTATTACTCGCGGGTAACCACAGCAAGAGGCGATCACTCGTCGATGACCACCGGCCCGGGCGATCACACCTTCGGGTTTGTCCGTTGTGCACCCTCTGTGCGTGATGGATGGTGCACATGGTCCTGATGGGCTTGATGTGACCAAGGATTCATCACCTGGTCGGTTGGGGGGACAACCGTGGGCCGAGGCGAGGTGTCACGACGGGACGTGCTGCTGGGCGGGCTCGCGCTGGCCGGCGGCGGCATCCTCGCCGGCGGGCTGGAGTCCGATCAGGCCTGGGCCGCGGCGTCGCCCCCGATCATCGACTGCGCCGGCTGGGGCGCCCGGCCGAACAGCAGGGTCGTGCCGATCTGGAATCAGCGCCCCGTCAAGATCCTGGTGCACCACACGGCGACACCGAACGTCGCCGACTTCAGCCGCGGCGCCGCCGACCGGCTGGCCCGCGGTATCCAGAACTTCCACATGGACCGGCGGGGCTGGCTCGACACCGGTCAGCACTTCACGATCAGCCGCGGTGGGTTCGTGCTCGAGGGCCGGCACCGCAGCCTGGAGGTGCTGCGCATCGGCAAGCGCCAGGTCGAGGGCGCGCACTGCACGGGGCAGAACGTCGTCGCCGTCGGCATCGAGAACGAGGGCACCTACACCGCCGCCGACCCTCCCGCTGAGCTGTGGAACCGGCTGCGCGAGATGTGCGCCTACATCTGCAGCCAGTACGCGATCCGGCCCACGGAGATCTTCGGCCACCGCGACTTCAAGGACACCGCGTGTCCCGGCGACCGGCTCTACGGGATGCTGCCGCGGTTGCGCACCGAGGTCGCCGGGGCGCTCGGCCGCCGGATCGAGAGCAGGTCCGCGATCAAGGCGTCGTGGCCGCTGCTGCGCGTCGCCGACCGCGGGCCCACCGTGCTCGCGGCCCAGTACCTGCTGCGCGACGCCGGGATGGCCGAGGTCGTGCCCGACGGCCGGTTCGGCCGGCCGATGGCCGACGCCGTCCGCAGCTACCAGGCGGCCAACGGATTCGAAGAGGTCAACGGCATGATCGGCGGCGAGTCCTGGCCGGCGCTGGCCCGCCCGGTGCGGCGTGGCGAGGGCGGCGACGCCGAGCGCGCGGTCGAGACGCTCGCCGGCCGCCGCGGCGCCGAGAGCCTGCCCGACGTGATCACCGCGCCGGTGTGGCAGAACCTGCTCGGCACCGGCGGGGCGCCCTGATCGCGAGGCCGCCGTCCGGGCCCGCCGCCCGGCGGGAGAGGGCCATCCGGCGGACGGCGTTGGGCCGTTCCGGTGGTCGCAGACCGGACGTCCCGGCCCGATACGCTCGCTTCTCCTCACCCCGATCGGGTGAGGACGTGCAGACGCGCGACACCTGCCTGCCAGGGTGTAGCCGGTACCAGGCGACGCCCGTCGGCCGGGGTCGGCGCCATGGGGCTGGGTGCCCGGACTGCAGCGGTCGTGACACCGCCGCACCGCCGGGCCGCTCACGGCGAGGGGGGTGCGGGTGGTTGTGACGACCCGATCGGTGGCGGGTCCGGAACCGGGGAAGACCGAGCCGGACGCGGTGCTGGCCGGCTCGCCGGGGCCCCGGCGGTTGTACCGGGAGGTCGTCGCGGACCCGGACCGCGGGCGCCGGGTGGATGTGGTGGCGCCCGGCGGGCACGGCAAGACCGTCCTGCTGGACGCCCTGGCGGAGGCCTACCGCGCGGCCGGGGTGCCGGTGCTGCGCGCGCTACCGGCCGCCGGGCAGCCCGTGGACCCCGATGCCGCACTGATCGTCGACGACGCGCACCTGCTGACCGGGCCGGAGCTGGCCCGGTTGCGGGAGTTGGCCGCCGACCCCGCACGGCGGGTCGTCGTCGCGCACCGGCCCTGGCCGCAGTCCCCGGACATGGCGGCGCTGGGTGCTGCCCTGGCCGCTGCCGGGCCGCCGCTGGTACTGGGTGCGCTGGACCGCAGCGGTGTCGCGTCCCGCGCGGCTCTGCAGCTGCGCGAACGCCCGCCGGCGGCGCTGGTGGACCGGGTGCTCGAGCAGACCGCCGGACTCCCCGACCTGGTCGACCGGTTGCTCGCGGCGACGATCGAGCAGGTCGGCCCCGCGGGCCGGGCCCGGCTCGCCGAGCCGGGGTCGTTGCCCGCCGAGCCGCCGGCCGGGTTGGTGCAGCAGCTCGGCTACGCCGTCTACGGGCTGGAGCGGCGGGTCCGGGAGCTGCTGGTCGCGTTCGCGCTCGGGGCGCCCCGTGATGCCGAGGTCCTCTCGCCGCTGCTCGGGCTCGCGGACTCCGCGGGCGGGGGCATCGACGAGGTCGAGGAGCTCGTCGAGGAGGCCCGGGCGGCGGGCCTGCTCACCGCCGACGGCCGCCTCCCACCCCTCGTCGCGGCCGCCGTGACCGGCCGTACCCCGACCGCACGACGTCTGGAGCTGCGCCGCACGCTGGCCGAGATCGAGCTCGACCGCGGTGGCAGCGTGCTCGCCGCCGCCCGCGGCCTGCTGGACACCGGGGCCGCGGGGTCGCGCGCCGCCGAGGTCTTCACCGCGGGCGCGGAAGAGGCGGTACGGGCCGGGTCAGCGGCTCTGGCCGGCCGGCTCTACGCGGCCGCGGTGCAGGCGGGCGCCCCGGCGCTGCGGCTCGCTCCCCGCCGGGCCGAGGCGGCGGTGCTGGCCGGGGATCTCGACGCGGCCCTCGCCCAGGCCGACCACGTGCTCTCGGCCGTTGACCAGGTGGAGATCTCCGATGCGGTGCTGGCCGGCACGGTGGCCGCGGCGGTGCTCGCGCACCGCGGGCTGCTGGGCCGCAGCGCCGAGCTCTATCGCTGGATGAGCGGTGCCACGGAGGCGCTGCCGGGTGCGGCCGCCCTGATGGCGGTCCCCGCGCTGATCGGCACCGGCGCCCTGGACGAGGCTCGCGCGGCGCTGCGGACACCGGCTCCCCCCGGCGACGGCGCGCCGCCCGCGCCCGGCCGGCTCGGTCGGCCGCCGACGCTGCTCGCCGGTGCCGAGGAGCTGATGGGCCGGGGCGTCTACGACTCGGTGGCCGGCTCACCGACGGCTGCGCTGTCCCAGCTCACGCGGGCGGCCGCACTGCTGGAGTCGTCGAACCGGGCGGCGCTGCTCCCCGACACCCCGGCTGCGCTGGCGGCGCTGGTCGCGGTGCACTGTGGAGAGCTGGACGTCGCACAGTCGGTGTTGGACCGCGCGGTGCAGGTCCGGCTGGGCGGGCCGGCCGCGGCGGCGCGGCACCGGTTGCTGCTGGGCTGGATCGCGCTGTTCCGCGGGGCCACCTCGACCGCGCGCTCGCTGCTGACCGCCGCGTCGCCGGCCGGTGCCCGGCTGGAGCCGCGCGACGAGCTGCTGGCTGCGGCGTTGGAGGTGGCGTTGGCCCGCCGGAACGGCGACCTGGCGTCGCTGATGCCGGCGTGGGGGCGTGCCCGGGAGGCCATCGTCCGGCATCCGGTCGATCTCTTCGTGTTGCAGCCGCTGGGTGAGCTCGCGATCGCGGCCACCCGGCTGCGCGAGCCGAGCTGGGTACGGCCGCACCTGGACGAGGCGGAGACGCTGCTGTCGCGGCTCGGCGACCCGGCTCTGTGGTCGGCGCCGCTGCACTGGTCGCAGCTGCACGCCGCGATCGTGGCCGAGGACCGCGAGGCCGCCGAGCGGCACGCGTCCGCGCTCGCGGCCGCGGCCGGGGCGAGCCGCTACGCCGCCGCGATGGCCACCGCGGCGCCGCACTGGGTCCGGCTGATGGACGCCGACGTCGACGCCGAGGCCGTCGAGGCCGCCGCCCGCGGGCTGCACGCGGTGGGGCTGTCCTGGGACGGCGGGAAGCTCGCCGGACAGGCCGCGATCCGAACCCGTGACCGCAAGGCGATGAGCGCCCTGTTGGGATGTGCGCGGGCGCTGCAGAGCAGCGGGCCCGGCTCGGCCGCGGCGGCGGCCCGTCCCGTGCCCGCCACCGACGTCGCTGAGCCGGCGAGCCCGCTCCCGCCGGCGCCCGCAGCGGGTCGCCGGCCCGCGCCGGCCTCGGAGCCGGTGGTCGAGGAGGCCGGCGACGGGCAGCTGAGCGAGCGTGAGCGCGAGGTGGCGACGCTGGTGCTCGACGGTCTGACCTACAAGCAGATCGGCGAGCGGCTGTTCATCTCGGCGAAGACGGTCGAGCACCACGTCGCGCGGATGCGCCAGCGGCTGGGGTCGAACAGCCGCGGCGAGCTGTTCGCGCACCTGCGCCAGATCGTGGGGTCGCCGGGCGAGTGAGTCGCACCTCGGCCCGGCGCCTCGGGGCCCGGGCGCTCAGCCACCGTTGCCGGGCCCCGTGATCAGCGGAGGTGGGACATTTGCTGCGCTGTTGCGTCTGATGTCCCGCAAGCCCTGAGCATGCGGCGCGCAGGTCGACATCATGGGCGGGCCGACGTGATGCGTCAGGCCCTGGACGTCGGCCACGTCGACGAGCTGGTCGTGTCGATCGCCCCGGCGGCGGACACCGCCGGTGTCACCGCGGCGGCCGGCTCAGCCCGGCCAGGATGCCTTCGCCGCTGCGCACGACCACCCGCGCGGCATCCGCGGTCGCCCTGTTCGACAGTGGACTCTCGGCACGCCGCTGCCAGCGGACGACCGCGTCCAGCGCAGCCGCGCGCAGCTCGTCGACGCCGGCCTCCGGGGGCAGCCCCAGCCGGGACGCCGCGGAGCCGCCGTCTCCGCCCAGCAACCGCTCGGCGTCCTCCATGGCGTCGGCGGGCAGCCGGATCCCGCCGGCCCGCAACGCCGACAGCATGCGCAGCTCGATGAACTCGTGCGCGCCGGCGAGGATGCGCTCGAGCTCGGCCACCAGCGGCGCGGCCGAGGGCCGCGGCTCGCGCTGCAGCACGATCTCCACCGCCAGCAGAGCGGAGCGGGCCTTGAGCAGGTCGCGGCGCTCGGCGAACTGGTTGGCCAGCACCGTGCGCAGCTCGTCGAGGCCGCTGCGCTTCACCAGCTCCTCGGCCACCCGGGACGGGTCCTTGATGCCCTGGCGCACCAGCGTCGTCCCCAGCCGGACCCCGAACAGGCCGAACCGTTCGATCAGGCGGGCCCGGGCGTCCGTGTTCGGCGACGCCAGGTCGCCGCGGACGAACCGGTCGACGGACAGCAGCATCGAGTCCAGGTCGGCACGCGGCAGCGCGGCGAGCTCGGTGAGCGCGACGAACTCGTCCTGGCGCATCGTGCGGCCGGTCTGGGCCAGCAGCCCGGCCACGGCGACGACGGTCTGGCACAGTCCGCGGAGCTTGTCGTCGGAGCGGTAGCGCCGCGCGATCCGCCGGGCCGAGCTGAGCGCGTCCAGGCGTCCGACGCCGATCTCGTCCGCTCGGGAGAGCACCGCGATCGTGTTGATCGGCGTGGCCCGGGCCACCCCCTGGTCGAAGAACGACTCGAGGAAGCGGACGTCGCTCGCGTGCAGGTGCCGCATCAGGTAGACGACCGCGTCGGCCTGGGTCGGGGAGTCCTCGGGGGCGAGGAAGGCCCCGGCGCGGGCCGAGGTGTCCGCGGACAGCGATGCGATCCCGGGGGTGTCGATCAGGGTGGTGGACCGCAGGTTCTGCGACGGCCAGTCGACGACGAGCCGATCGACGTCCTCGGTCGGCGTGCCCTGCAGGTCGAACGACAGCGCGCCGCCCGACCGGGCGATCGCCAGCTGCCGGGGCGGCGCGCTGCGCGGGTACATCACCACCCGCGGCACCGGGGCGTCCTGGTACCAGGTCACCACGCGGGTGCACTCGCCCGCGTCGGTCGGTGCGATCTCCTCGCCGACCAGGGCGTTGAGCAACGTGGACTTGCCCGCCTTGACCTTGCCCGCGATGGCCACCCGCAGCGGCTCGTCGAAGCGGCCGAGGTGGTGCTGCAGCCAGCCGACGGCTTGCGGGCTGTCGTGGTAGGTCTCGATGGTGCGGCGGAGCAGGACTCGGACGACGGCGCCGAGGCTCGGCGCGGCGGGCCCGCTCATGCCTTGCCCTGCGCGGCGCCGGTCGGGGTCGCGGACAGCAGCGCCCTGGCCCGCTCGGCCAGCCCGTCGATGCGGCTCAGCTCGGCCTTGAGGTCGCGGATGCGCTGGTCGCGCTGCGACGTTTCGGTCTTCACGGCGCTCTGTGCTGCCGCGACGGATCCTGCCAGCGAGGTCGACACCTCCTCGGCCAGTGCGGTGAAGTGGTCACGCAGGTCGCGCTGGGTCCGGCGCAGCATGTCGCGGGAGTCCTTGGAGACCTGGAAGGTGACCTCGTCGATGTGGCGGCGCACCGCGTTCTTGGCCTCGGCCTGCCGCTTCTGCCGCAGGCGATTGCGCTCGTCGCGTACCGTCTTGCCGCCGAACAGCAGGCCGGCCCCCAACGAGATCGGGTTGAGCAGCCCGATCCCGGCGACGCTCGTCGCGAGGCCGATCATCAGCAGGCCACCGTAGCCGCCGCGCATGCCGGTGAACAGCTTCTGCCCGATGCCGAACTTCTCCTCGACCGGCTGCTCGAGTGCATTGACCTTGCCCGCCATCCCGCCGGAGTTGTCGAAGCGCAGGTCGGGGAGCGCGACCTCGGCGCCCGCGGCGAAGTGGTCGGCCACCTGACCGGCCAGCCAGCGGGCACGCTCGGCGGTCCAGACGAAGTTGGCCGAGGCGGCCGAGGAGACCTGCTGGTGGAACCACTCGGCGAACTGGTCCCAGATGTCGGCCGGGTCGGCGTCCTCGAGCAGTTGCTCGGCCTCCCTGCCGATGGAGCGCAGCCGGTCACGCAGGTCGTAGTCGATGTCGGAGATCAAGTCGGCGACACCGTCGTTGAGCGTGGTCTGCCAGCGTGCCGAACGCTGCCGCAGCTCGTCGGCCCGCGCCTTGGCCCGGGTCAGCTCGGAGACCAGGGCCTCGGCGCGCTCCGGGTCCTCCTGCGCCATCAGCTCGGCCTTCATGCTGGCGGCGAGCTGCTCGGCGACCGCGAGGACGTCCTGGCTGGTGGAGCGGCGGTCCAGGTCGTCGGCGCGGGCGACGACCTTGCGCAGCAGGAAGCCGATCAGCTCCTTGAAGCCGGACTCCTCCATCAGCGCGGCGTCCTGGGTCTGCGCGGCGTGCAGGCGCAGCGTCGAGGACACCGGGAAGACCTCGGCCTGGATGCCCGCCGTGGCCAGGTGCCCGCGGTCGAGCTCGACGATCTGCCGCCAGTGCGGGTACAGGTCGGTCTTGGTGACCACGCAGGCCACGTTGGGGCACAGCTTCATGGCGGCCGTGAGGAACTCCAGTTCCGGGGCCGTGTACTCCTGCGCGGCGTCGGAGACCAGCACCACCGCGTCCGCGCTGGGCAGCGCCGACATCGTGGCGGCGCCGTGTGCGGACCCGAGCCCCCCGACGCCGGGGGTGTCGACCAGCACCAGCCCGCCCGCCAGCAGCTTGCGGGGAAGCCCGACCTCGGCGTAGGACAGCTGCGCCTTGTTGCCCGGGTTGCCGGCCTCGGAGACGTACTCGGCGAGCCGGCCGATCGGGACCTCGGTGCGCTCCGGCGGGCGTTCGTCGTCGGTGCCGGACTCGCGGACCAGGGTCACCGAGGTGGTCTCGGAGTGCCGGACGACCGTCGGGACGGCGGTGGAGATGTCGTCGTCGACGGGGCAGACCGGGGCGTTGACCAGCGCGTTGACCAGCTGGCTCTTGCCCTGCTTGAACTCCCCCACGATCAGTACCCGGACGTTGGGGTCGGCGAGCCGTTTGCGGGTGTGCCGCAGCCGGGCCCCGAGGTCGGGCCGCTCGTACGCCGTTGTCGCCTTCAGGGCGAGGTCGACGAGATCGACCGCTGCCGGAACTGCCACGGCCTTGCTGCCCTCCTCGCCGTCCACCGGAGCGGACGTGTCGCCTGAGACTGCACTGCACCCTTGTGCCTACACGACGAAGCCGGCTCCGCCATCCCGGGGTGTCCGGAAGTGGTGGAGCCGGCTCGTCGGTCAGGTCAGGCTACCGGCTGGTGGCCGGTGCGGCGCTGCCGATGGTCAGAGGGGGAGGTCGGTGTTGCCCGACTCGGTCACGGTCGCCTCGAGCTCGGTGTTGAACGAGTTGTCGACGCTGTTCTGGCTGTTGTCGTTGCCCGAGTCGTTGACGCTGGCGTCGACGTCGACGTTGCCCACGTTCTCCAGGCTGTTGTCGCTGTTGTCGTTGCCCGAGTCGTTGACGCTGTTGTCGCTCTCGTCGTTGTACGAGTCGTTGGTGCTGTTGTCGGTGTTGTCGACCGTGGCGTCGCCGCCGGAGGCGAAGGCGGCGCCGTCGCCGAGGTTGACGTCGCCGCCGACCTCGGTGCTGGTGGCGTTGCCCGCGCCGAAGGCGGTGGTGTTGCCGTCACCGTTGACCACGCTGTTGCCGTCGCCGACGACGTTGCCGTCACCGGTGGTGATGGTGGAGTCCTCGATGTCGTCGCCGGCCGCGACCGCGCCGTCGCCGGAGGCGACCACGGAGTCGATGTCGATCTCCTGGTTGAAGTCGCCGCCGCCGGTGTCGATCTGCTGGTTCACCGAGTTGTCGACGATGGTGTCGCGGTCGTCGACGTAGTTGTTGGTGATGTAGGTGTTGAGGTACTTGACCGCGGCCTCGTGGTCGCTCTCGCCCGGCTCACGGTGCGGCGGCGGGGGCAGGTGCACGTGGTTGCCGCCGGTGTTGTACTCGCGGTCGAAGTCGGCGTCCTGGTTGTCCTCGACCAGCACGAGCGCGTCGTGAACGTCCTCAGGGGTCAGCTCGGTCAGGCCGCAGGAGGCGAGGAACGCGTCCGGGTCGTCCTGGAAGGCGGCCAGCGCCTCGTCGTCGCGGAGCAGGCTGAGCAGCAGGTCGAGCAGCGAGGTCGGAGCGCTCATTTTCGGGTCATCTCCTGAGGAAGAAGTTCGGTTCGGCTGCCGGACCTGGTGTCCCGGCGTTGAGAAGAAAGTTAGGACGGTCCGGTCCCCGGGCCATCGGGGATCGGCCAGGGTTCGGGATCACGTCGGTGCGGGGGCCGGCAAGACCGAGACCATGGCGGCCCGGGTGGTGTGGCCGGTGGCCACCAGCCACACCACC
>NZ_JAAXKZ010000170.1 GCF_012911875.1 Pseudonocardia bannensis
CCCCGCAACCCCAACCCCTCGGAAGGCGCCCGACCGTGACCACCCCCGAAAACCGCAAGCCCAGCCGGCCGGGTTGGCGGGTCGAGCCCGACGTCGGCGCCGTCGAGGCCCAGCTCTGGCCCTGGATCACCGCCGCCGGCGACGTCGAGGTCCCGCTCCTGGGCAGCGAGGAGTGGAAGGCCGCCGACCCGGGCACGCAGCGCGCCGCGGTCGCGGTGTTCGTGCTCGCCTGCCTGGTCGAGCGCGACCCGCTCGTGATCGCCGCCCGCCTCGCCGCCGAGATCGCCACCGCCCGCACCGTGCGATGCGCCGCGGCCCGCCAGGCATCCCACGCGATCGCCGCCGCCGCGGACTGGTCGGCCGTCGCGGACCGGCTCGTGCAGCGCGACCGCGATGGCGACCCGACCCGGACGGGTCCCCGATGAGCGCGCGACCGATGAACGGGCCGACCGGCACGCCGCGGCTGGTGCTGTGGCTGCCCGGGCTCCTGGTCGCGCTCGGCGCCGCCGCGGCGACCGCGCACGGCCTCTACGAGGTCGCCGTCGCCGCCCGCGTCCCCGCCGCGATCGCGTGGATCTACCCGCTGATCACCGACGGCCTCGCCGTCGTCGCCTACACCGCCACCGCGCGGCTGTCCGGGTCCGCGCGCCGCTACGCCTGGTCGGTCGTCGTGCTGTCGGCCGGCCTGTCCGGGCTCGCGCAAGCGGTGTTCCTCGCCACCGACCCGGCCACGGCACCGGCGCTGGCGGCGGGTGCTGTCGAGGTTGCGGCCGGCCTGACCGTCCCGGCCGCGATGCGGTTCGGCATCGGCGCCTGGCCCGCGATCGCGGCCGCGCTGGCCGCGCACCTGCTTCACCTCCTCGCCACCGACCACACCCCCGACCGCCTCACAGACCGGGACGGCGAGTCCGGCGCCCAGACCGCGGACCTGCCCGAGCGCGTCCACGCGGCCGCCGACGCCGCCCTCATCACCGCCCGTTCAACGGCGGCCGTTCAAACCGCGGCGTTCAACGGCGCAGGCGTTCAAGCCGACGCCCTGACCGCACCCCTGCCGATCCTCCCGGCGAGCGTTCAGCCCCAGCCCGGGCCCGCGGCGCCCGCACCCAGCGAGCGTCCGGTGAACGGCCCGGTTGGACGGCCCGCTGCGCGGGCCGGCGAGGCCCCCGCGCGTGAACGCGCGCAGGCCGCCGCCGCCCGACTCACCGCCCGAAACGGCACCCTGCCGACCGTCTCCGAACTCGAAGCCGAAGCCCGGGTCTCCCGCGGCACCGCCGCGACCGTCCTCAAGGCCCTGCGCGAGCACCCCGCGCCCATCGCGGCGGCCACGACCGACTCGACTACCACCGCCCAGGAGGCGATCCAGCGATGACCACGACCCGCCAGCAGCAGCCGATCAGCCAGCACCAGATCACCGACCAGCACACCACTCAGCAACACGACACCGATACCGACGAACAGCTCAGAACAGACACAGCCAAGACCAAGACCAAGCGATCACACCTTTGCATCACGATCCGAGGGTCCGTTCCGGCCTGCGGCCGCCCGGGAACTACACCCACCCGAGTTGATCTGGATAGGAGCGTTCTGACGGCCGGGGCGGGGTGGTTTTCGTGCTGAGGATCAGCAACGGCTACTCCCCGGAGTACCTGTTGAAGGAGGTCGCGACCGGCCGGGAGAATTACTACACCGGCGCGGTCGCCGAGGGGGAGCCCCCGGGGCGCTGGTGGGGCGCCGGAGCGGAGAAGCTCGGCTTGAGGGGCCTGGTCGAGGCTGCGGATATGCGGGCGGTCTACGAGCGGTTCCTCGACCCTCGCTGCGAGGGGTTCAACGACCCGGACCGGTGGGACGGGTTGGACACGTTGGGGCAGACCGGTCGGGCGTACAAGTCGGAGGCCGAGTTGTACGCCGAGGCGATTGAACGCGAGCCTGGAGCGTCCCCTGAACGGCGGGCTGAACTCCGTACGGAGGCGGGCAAGAACGCCCGGCGGAACGTGGCGTTTTACGACGCCACGTTCAGTGTTCAAAAGTCGGTGACGCTACTGCATACGGCGTTCGAGGCGAAGGAGGTCGCCGCCCGTACGGCGGGCGATACCGAGTCGGCGGAGGCGTGGGGTCGATTCCGGGTGGCGGTGGAGGATGCGATCTGGGCGGGCAACAACGCCGGCCTGACCTATCTGCAGGACAAGGCCGGCTACACCCGGGTCGGGCACCACGGCGGCGCCGCCGGGCGCCACGCCGACGCCCACGAGTGGACGGTCGCGAGCTTCTTCCAGCACGACTCCCGGGAGCGGGACCCGCAGCTCCACATCCACAACACCATCCTCAACCGGGTCGAGGGCCCCGACGGGAAATGGCTCACCGTGGACGGGCGCAGCCTGCACCGCTGGCGCACCGCGGGGGCCGCGGTCGCCGAGCGGACGACGGAGGAGCGGATCACCGCCACCCTCGGCATGCTGTTGGCTACCCGCCCGGACGGGAAGGCCCGCGAGGTCGTCGGCGTCTCCGCCGAAGCCATGGACCTGATCTCCACCCGACGCCGCAAGCTCACCGTCAAGGCCGCGGAGCTGGTCGCGGACTTCGAGGCGAAGTACGGGCGGTCCCCGACGAGCTACGAGCGCGAGCGGATCCACCAGGCCGCAACCCTGGTGACGCGGAAGGCGAAGTCGCACGACGGGGAGACCCGCGCGCAGCTGCTGGAGCGCATCGACTCCCGGATCCGCTCTGACATCAGCGGCGGCCTGGCCGGGGTCGCCGACGCCGCCCTGGCCGCCCGCACCGGGGAGGCGACGGCGCAGGCATGGTCGCCGACCGCAGTGATAGAGACCGCGCTCGCGGACGTGCAGTCCCGTAAGGCGGCCTGGACCCGCGCGGACCTCACCGCCGCGATCAACACGGCGCTGCCGGACTACCTGGGCACCACCGACGGCGTCGATGTCGCCCGGTTGCTCGACGGGCTCACTGAGCAGGCGCTGCGGTCGGCGACCCCGCTCGACGCGGCCCGGCCCGCGGTCGAGGCGCTCCCGGTGGCGCTGCGCCTGGCCAACGGTGAGTCGGCGTATCAGCAGCCCGGGGCGCAGCTCTACGCCACACCTGACCACGTGCGCACCGAGCGCTACCTCGTCGCGGCGGCCGCGCACGGCGACGCCGCCACCCTCGCGGCGCCGCAGGTCGACCGGTTCCTGACCGGGCTGGCCGAGCAGGGTATCGAGCTCGGCGTCGACCAGGCCGCGGCCGTGCGCGGCGTGCTCACCTCCGGCGCCCGGATCGAAACCCTGGTCGGCCCGGCCGGGACCGGGAAGTCCTTCGTCGTCGGCGCCGTGGCCAAGGCCTGGTCGGACCCCGAACTGTCGGGCGGCCCGGTCCGACGGGTGTTCGGACTGGCCACCTCCCAGGTCGCGACCAACGTTCTCGCGGGGGAGGGCCTGCGGGCGCGGAACGTGTCCCGATGGCTCGCCACGCAGGAGCGCCTCGCCGCACCGGTCGCCGAAGTGTCCGCCCAGACCTCGGCGCAGGATGAGGATGCGACGTGGCGGCTGCACGCCGGGGACCTGGTGGTGGTCGACGAGTCCGCGATGACCGACACCACCGCCCTCGCCGCCATCCACAGTTTTGTGGACGCCGCGGGGGCGAAGCTGCTGCTGGTCGGGGACCACAAGCAGCTGGCCGCGGTCGGCGCTGGCGGCGGCATGGACCTGCTCGCCAGCTCCGGGGCCCGCTACGAGCTCGCGGACGCGCGCCGGTTCACCGCCGAGTGGGAGCGGTCTGCGTCGCTGCGGCTGCGCGCTGGGGACGAGGCGGTGTTGCGGGACTATCACCAGCAGGGCCGGCTGCTGGATTCCGGCACTGCCGGGCAGGCGGAGGAGTCCGCCGCGCGGGCCTGGCTCGCGGACACTCTCGCGGGGCAGCGTTCGCTGCTGCTGGTCGACACCAACGAGCAGGCCGCCCGCCTCTCGTCGGAGCTGCGGGCCGAGCTGGTCCGCCTCGGCCGCGTGCAGGAGACCGGGGTGCGGCTTGGGCTCGACGGCACTACCGCCGGGGTCGGGGATGTGGTGCAGGCGCGTCGCAACGGCTGGCACCTCGCCGGGGTCGAGGGTAACCGGCGTGGACCGATCAACCGCGAGACCTACCGCGTAACTGCCGTTCGCGAGGACGGTTCGCTCGAGGTGACCCCCATGATCGCGCCGGCCGTGGACGCGGTTGCCGGGATGGCGCCGGAGCGGATTGTGCTGCCCGCCGACTACGTCGCCTCTGATCTCGCGCTCGGCTACGCCACGACCGTGCACGCCGCCCAGGGCGCCACCGTTGACACCGCGCACGCGGTCGTCACCGGGCGGACCGGGCCGGCCGCGCTCTACGTGAGCATGTCCCGCGGGCGGGAGTCCAACACCGCCCACGTCACCACCGTCTCCGTAGTCGAGGACTCCGCGGACGGGCGGGAGGACCAGACGATCCACCGCGACCCGATCGCCGCCCTCTCCAGGTTGCTGGACCCCGACGATGCCCTCGGGTCCACGTCCGCGCTGGCCACCGCGACTGAGTCGAGCCGGGAGACCGAGGCGGTCCGGACCCCGGCCGAGCTGCTCGCCGACGCCTCGCAGTTGGCGGCGACGGACCGGACGGCGACCTGGCTCGACGAGCTGACCGCCGACGGCACCCTGTCGTTCATCGAGCGGGCCCGGATCGCCGCTGAGGACGGCGCGGCCTCGCTGACCCGCGTGCTGCGGCGGGCGGAGCTGGCCGGGCGCGACGCCCGCCAAACCCTGGTCGACGCCGTTGCCGGGCGGCCGTTGTCAGGGGCGCGGAACGTCACCAACGTCGTCTACTCCCGCATCAACGAGCGGGACCGGTTCGACCCTGAGGGCAAGTCCTGGGCCGACTGGACCCCGGCCGTAGCGGATCCGGAGTGGCAGGCGTACCTCGATCGCCTCGCCGCGGCCGCTGATCAACGCGTCGCCGCTCTCGGTGTGCAGGCGGCTGACGAGCAGCCCGCGTGGGCCGTGGAGGCCTTCGGCGAGGTGCCGGAGGACCCGACGGAACGGGCGAGCTGGCAGGAGAAGGCCGCCACGGTCGCCGCGTATCGGGAGCTTCGTGGACATGACAGCGACGATCCCGCTGACCTGCTCGGCCCGGCCCCGGCGCCCGGGCAGACCGAGGCGTTCGCCGCGTACCGGGCGGCGTGGCGCACTCTCGGGCGCCCCGATATCGACCGGGAGGAGATGGAGTTGTCCGATGGGCAGCTCTACGTGCGGATGCGTGCGGCTGCGCGGGAGGAGGCGTGGGGGCCCCGCTACGTCGGCAACGAGCTCGCGGGGACCCGCCAGGCCGCCGAGTCGCAACGCCGGACCGTTGCGCTGCGCACCGCCGAGGCCGCCGCGGCATCCGACCCCGGGGAGCGGGGACGGCTGGAGCAGGAGGCCGTCGACGCGGCCGCCCTTGCGGCGGTGCTCGACGAGCAGTCGGCCAAGTTGCAGGAGATCGACGATGCCCGCGCGGTCTGGCTCGCCCACACCGCCATGACCCGTGTGAAGGGCGAACGATCTAAGGCGGAGCTGTCGATCCGCCACGCCGACGAGGACCCGGAGCCGCAGGTGACCGCGGAGGAGTGGATCGCCGCGGACAAGGCCTCCCGGCTGGAGGACGATGCCCACCGCGGCATCACCGAGGCTGACCTCTATGACGCCGACCGGCATGACACTCATAACGACGGCGACGCCGCCACCGACGAGGAGGGCTTCGACACCGCCAGGATCGAGGACGATCAGGTAGAGGTGCTCGTCGAGCCGGACGTGCGGGAGATCGCCGCACAGGAACCTGCGCAGGTCGACGAGGACGTCGTGCGGGTCCCGTCCGCCGACGAGACCAGCGTCGCGCTCGATGACGCCCGCCGGGTGCTCGCCGAGGTCACCGCCCGTCAGGTGCTCGACGAGGGACAGGACACCGAACAGCGCGCCGCGGAACTGGTGCGCTGGCACACCGACGACCACCCCGCCGAGCACGGCATCGAGGAAGACCGCAGGGTCGGCGACGAGTACGCCGACGCCTAAACCCCGCTGCTGTCGACGGGCGCCGCGAGCAGATCAGCTCGCGGCGCCCACTGCTGTCGTCGGATCCACGACTGGCCGGGGCCCGTTGCGCCGCCACACCCATCTCAACACCGCCTGGACCGCCTCCACGTAGCCCGGCCGCTCGGCGTAGCGGCGTGTAGCCGGATCCTTCGCTGCGAGGATCTCCGCAGCGACGTACTCGGCCTCGATCAGCTCCTCATACGCCACCGGTGTCCCACCGGTGATCGGCCGCAGCGCCAGGGAGCGCTGCCCGTTGACGTCGGTGGTCGAGCACGCCACCCACCGGCACGTGATCACCAAACCTCCCGCGCGCCACGACTGGCGACCGTCCGCCGTCTGCGCCGCGGAGTACGCCTCTGCTTCGCGCCAAAACTCCCCGAACACCTCCCGCGACAACCGCAGGTTCCGCGCCGGAATCCCAGCGATGTCCCGGTCCGTCACCGTCTTCATGCACAAATAGTTGCACGGCATACCGACAATTCCACTGGTTGATAAAGGCAGGGACTTATCCCGGAATTTGACAGCGACCTGTCAATCGGTTCATTTCTGCCGACCGGAACGATCTTCAAAGGGTCGGCACGGGTACAGGCGGTAGTGGAGGTTTACGTCGCGCACGACCGACCCTCGGCGCTCGGGTAACGAACGAGCCGCGGGCGGCGAGCAAGAACACGCTCCCGCCTTGATCAACACCCGGAAGGTTGTTCGCACGTGCTCGTTCTCCACCCGGGCACGACGTCGCGCAGTACTCGAGCCCGGGGCGGAGCAGCATGAGCCCAGCCCAGAAGGGCAACCCCGTCGCGGGATGCGGTTGCCTGGTCGTCCTCGTCCTGATCTTCGGTGGGCTTATCCGCGCGTGCAGCGGTAGCAATGACGAACCCGCAACCCTGTCGCGCCCGGCAACCACAACTACTGCTACGACGACGTGGCGCGCACCCGACACGGTCAGTGAGACACCACCAACGGCCACCACGACCACGACGAGGCCGCAAGGAACTCCGAAGCCGCGGCCAAACCCCCAGCCTGATCCCGACCCGAACCGCAATCCAACCGGACAACTACGCGCACCACCGAGGATGAGCCGCGGTGTACTACGCGACCTGTGCCGCGGTGCGAGCTGCAGGGGCTGCGCCCATCCACGCCGGTGACCCCGGCTACCGCAGGGCTCTGGACCGCGACGGTGACGGCGTCGGATGTGCTGGGGACTGACTCGATCACAAGTGCCGTGGGTCGTCATCGAGACCGTCGAGTTCCTCGACGAGCCGATCGGTGCTGTCCTCGGCAACGCCGGGAACTGCCCCAAGGGCGGTGAGGGTATTGCCGTGGCGGGTTGCGGCGAGCAGACGACGCCGCGAGACGTCGTCGCTGTCCGCGCCAGCCTCGGTGATGATCTGTCCGGCGCGGGCGCAGAGTTCGACCGCGATTTGGTGACTCAGACGAATCCCTCGCATGGAGGCAGGCGAGACCGCGCGGAGCGCGGCGAGAAGCCCGTCCTCACGGTTAGCTCGGTAGATCGAGCGGAGGAATCCGACAGTCTGGGTATGGGCCAGACGCTCCTTCGCCGCGTGGTGAGCTGCAGCGGTACGCGCATGGTCGGCGTCGAGGCGCTCCAGCAGGAACCGGGCGTAGCTGTCGCGCCAGGCCTGCGTCCGCGGCAGATACCGCGGCTCGTCAGCGCTACCCACGTTGAGCAGCGCAGGCCCTGGGTCGCGCTCGTAGAGCACACAGTTCGCGGCGAGCGACCAGGCCGTCAGCGCGTCCGCCAGATCCTGCGGCATCTTCTCGTCGAGACCGTCGTCCTGCATGCCTTGGACGGTAGCCAGCCGACGCGGCCGCCGAGGGCGTTTGACGAAACAGGCGACCCCAACAGGTCGCCGCACAGTCCATCGATACGTGTATCGAGCGGCGGTCAACTGGTGCGGGTGTTGGGGTCCATCGACTCCCGCAGGGCGTCCGCGAGCCCACGAACAGCGCGGCGGATCCCGAGAGGGATCGCCCGGCCGTTGTTCAGCTCGATCGCAGCACCGTGGAGCAGGTTGCTGAGGTTCATGGCGACCTCGCGGTCGCCGATCACCTCATCGCGGTAGTCGACCAGCAGCTCCGCAATGATCGAGTACGCGCGCGCCTCCGCGGCGACGTCTGCGCTCAGCGGTGGCCGTTCACGGTCGTAGCGGCTCGAACCACCCATGACGACACCCTCCAGCGGTCGGCGGACCAGGCCCGCGCGGGGCCGCCGACCTTCCCCGTCGCCGGCCGCCGCGCGGGAGACCGACGATAGCCCAGATCGAACAGTAGTTCGACTCGTGAGGGTGGGGCGTCACCACGAGCCGGTCCGAGTGGATCTGAGCCAGGCGCCCGGCTGCCGCAGCAATGCGGTGCAGGTCTGCGCTCACGGCCGCGCGGGCCGTGAAACAGATGGTGGACGCCCTGCGGGCGGGGCCTGCCGGCCCTTGGCTTAGCACGGCCGACCTCCCGGTCAAGGGTGCTCCGCTTCGCTGCGCATCGCCTTCGGCGACGACCTCCGGTCGCCCTGGACCGCGAGCCTCCACGGCCGCGCTGAGTCGCCTTACGGCGGCGGGGGAAACAACTCCCCGCCACCCCAAGGGGACGGGCCAGCAGACCCACGGAGGCACTGATGACCAGCAGCGCGGGCGCCGGAAACGAGAAGGGAACCGGGATTGACGCGCACGCGTCAACGGCAGGGATCAGCGCGCCGATGGTCGCCGTTTTGGAGGGGGCGTGGGCGGCGATCCGGTCTCGGCACCCGGAGGTTCCGGCGGTGGTGTTGATCGTGGGCGCGGGTTCGGGGTCGGGTGCTCTGCGGTTGGGGCATTTCGCGGCGATGCGCTGGAGCACCCCGGCCCAGTCCGAGACGGCCGACGGCGCGGCAGCGGCGGAGCGGCTGCCGGAGGTGTTCGTCGGCGGCGAGGGCCTGGCCCGAGGTCCGGCGGAGGTGCTGGCCACGTTGTTGCACGAGGCGGCGCACGCGCTCGCGCACGTCCGCGGGGTCAAGGACACGTCCCGTCAGGGGCGTTGGCACAACGCGCGCTTCAAGGCGTTGGCCGAGGAGTTAGGGATCGAGGTCACCAAGGACGCGAAGATCGGGTGGTCCCCGACCAGCATCCCCACTGCCACGCGGGAGGCGTACGCGTCGACGATCGAGGAGCTGGGGGCGGCGTTGCGGTTGATCCGGGCGGTGGAGGTCTCGGGGGAGGGGCGCAAGTCGAAGCCGGCCCCGTCGGCGGTGTGTGGGTGCGACCGCAAGATTCGGGTCTCCAAGAGTGTTCTGGCGGCGGGTCCGATCCTGTGTGGGGCGTGCGGGACCAAGTTCGCCATCGCCGACGCCGCCATCGACGAGGGGAACGGGGCCGGCGACGGCGAGGGGCTTGACGGGGCTGCCGAGGCGCAGGATGCGGCGTGAGCGCGGGGTTGGGGGTGGATCCGGTGCCGTATCTGGCGCGGGCGGCGGTGGACTAGTTGTCGTTGTGGACCTTCCACCGCTGCGGCTTGGCCGCCGGGATCTAGGCACTCGGGGCTAGGGCGTGTCTCAATCGCCACCACCGCTCTCGGCGCCCACGCCGCCCCGGCGGCGTTGCCGGGAACGATGCGGATCACCGGGCTCGGCGGCGCAATTCAGGCGACACGCCCTAGTAGGGCTTTGTTAGGTCGGGTCTGGGTAGGGGCGTTTGCAGGTGTGGCAGGCGCCGGTCCAGAGGCCGAGGAGGGTCTGGAGTTCGCGGAGGACGGCGTAGAGGGTCAGGCCGGCGCAGGGG
>NZ_JAAXKZ010000171.1 GCF_012911875.1 Pseudonocardia bannensis
CCGGCGGGTAGGGCTTCGGCACGACGGACGATCTCCTTCACAAGATCGTCGGACCCTATGTCTCCTCACGTCTGTGTCCGCTGAGCGGGGTCAACATCAAGGTGTCCGGCGTCAGGGGCCAAGCTCAACGAGGGACCGGGGACTTCTAACTGGCCACCAGCGGGGACCTCACACGGCCACCCGCGGGGACCTGCACCTGGCCACCAGCGGGGACTTTTTCATGGCCACGGACACTGGCATAGGGGCTCGCCGGCGATCACCCAGATTCCCTAGACCGTATGAGGGGCCGGCGCCTCACTCGCAAGTTGGCGCGGGTCACCGCCATAGCGGGGTGGCGGTGCCGCATTTACGGGAGGCGCCGGTGCTGTCGGAGCGTACGTGTGTAGGCCTGGATGTCCACGCCCGTTCGGTCGTGGCGTGCATGATCGACGATGTGGCCGGGGAGGTCCGCACGCTGCGGTTGTCCCCGAAGACGCCGCACGTCGTGGACTACGTATGTGGGGCGGGTGGGGCTCGAACCCACGACCTGACGGATTATGAGTCCGCTGCTCTGACCAGCTGAGCTACCGCCCCGGTGCGGGGCCGAGATTAGCGAACCCGGCAGATCAAGTGTGCGTTGGCGGGCCCTCGGAACCGCCGATGACCGGCGGGGCGTGTTGCGGCAGCCCTGCGAACCACACTGAATCCGGGTCGTCCTCCAGTAACCACGGCGGCCGGGGGTGGCCGGTGTCCTGGCCACCGGCGACGGCTGCTCCAGGCATCAGGGGTAGCCCGCTGTAGCTCGTACTCCCCGGCCGGACCGACCCAGACCTCCGCGTCGCAGGCTCGCTCGTTCCCGGTCCTGCATTGAGAGCGGTTCTGGAAGCGAGGCGCTGGCTGTCCGCCTCCGGCAGCGACGCACCACGGGAAGACAAACCCCCGCCGGCTCCTGGTTCGGACGCCCGGGCGCTCCACGGTTGTCCGGGTACCCATCCAGATGTGCCTGTCCCGCCGGGTGTTCGCAGACCGTTCGCGGCGGAAGCGCCGGTACGCCGGGCGATGGACCCTGTCCCATCGACACCGGCGACCTGGGTGGTGGCGGCGAGCCCCGCCCGCGGAAGCTCCGGCCCGCCACCGCCTGCGCGGTCGGCACCGGTTCCGCCGCCTGCGCCGCGCACGGGGACGCTCGCAGGCCCTACTCCTGGTCCGAACGCACTGCCGCCGGCCGCCGTGGCGGTGCTTGCACTCGCAGCGGTGCTCTCGCCGAGAGCCGACGGCGGGGGCGTTCTCGCCCCCTCGGGTGAACCCCCACCAGCCGCACCGATCGCAGCTCCACCAGGTCCGCCGTCGGCGGCCGGCCAGCCTGGATCACGCATCGCGGGGGCGGTGCTCACGCCCGGGGTGGTCTCTGGCGGCGGCTCGAACATCTGGAACGTCGCGCCGAGATTGTGGTTGGTGTTGCTCTGATAGCGCTCCGCCGCATCGACGGCAGCCACCCGAGCGGACTCCTCGGCGCGTTCGTAGATGATCGCCGGTACCGATGGCAGGCGCTTCGCGGGATTGTCGGCCTCCGCCAGGGCCTGCATGTCGGTACGGACCCGGGCGTGGAACGCCGCTTGTTCCTGCAGCGCGATCGCCGCTAGCTGGGCCTGCACGGCCCCGTCGTCGCCGGCTTGCGCGAGCCGTGCGATGTGTCGACGACTCGCGTCCGCCGCCTCGCCCTCGTGAGCGCCCTGAGCGACCCGGAGCACGGCCCGCAGGTCCTCGGCAGCCTTGCCCAGCCTCGCCGCGAGCTCAAGGTATGCGACCGCAGCTGACTCGACGACGCTGCTGCCGGGCCCGTCGAGTACAGGATCACGGATGTCCTTGAGCGACCAGGCATCGAATGGGATGTGCGTTCCTGGGTAGTGGTCAGCCATGTTGTCCGGGCCTCCTCATCTGAGATGAGGCAGGTTGGCGAGTACCAACTCCGCCATCCGCCGGGAGACCGCACAAGGATCCGACGCCGGACGCCCGGCCAGATTGCCGTCGGTCGACAGCAGCTGGTCCTCCGCTACAGCCACATAGAGCGAACAACGCCCACCTCTGTTGCCATCGGCGCGCACTGACGGGTGACCGCCCACGTCACCCGGCTCGAAGACTTCGAACGTGTCCCGCGTGAGGTAAAGACCCTCGAGGCCCCCGATGGCCAGATCGGTGGCGATCGTGACTCCGGCCAGGTTGGCGTCCTTGGCTGACTTCCAGCCGCAGGTCCGCGCGCCGCCGCTCGTGTCCGGCCGCGCGGTGTTCGGAAGGAGGTCCAGGCTCGTCAGTTGTGCAGGGGTCAGGAGATCACACGCAGCGATGCTGCGGGCGTCCTTCGGTTCGACCACCTTCGGCGCGACGATCAGCGGTTCCTGGGAGCTCACCGCCGCAGCCGCCGGAGCTGGGGACGCCCGGCCCTCGCTGGGGACGGTGCATCCCGCAACTGCCATGACGATCACGGCTGAGAGCGCCGCACGCACCGCGCGTACCCGTCGTTTCATGATCGCTGCTGCGCGTTGGTCTGGTCGACATCCTCGTAGGCCCAGAGCTGCCGCGACAACGCCTCCTTGGTGGCTTCGATGGAAGCTGCCCACGCCTCGACGTATGCGTCGGCGCGGCTGGCCATCGTGGCGGCATTGTTTGCCATGTTGACGCTGACCTCGTCTCGACCTGGCGGCGCGAAGGCCGTCCGTTGGATCGCGATCAGGCCGAACCGCAGATCGTCGACGATCTTCCCCAGCCCGTCGATGCACGCCTGCGCCCGCTCCGGATCGACGTACAACGTCCCGGGCACCACCTCACCGTCGACCGCCCCGGCGCCCTGCACCGCCAGCAACACCTCCCGGGCCTGCGCCCGCCCGGTCTGGGGCCGACCGATGAATACAGGATCGACCGGCCCAGGCCGCGGTTGCGTCATGGCGGACATCGTGGCAGGTCCGGTGCGCGGAGCGGGCGCTTTCGGTCAAACCCGACCACGTCTCCCCGCGCAGTCCACGAGAAGCGAATCGAACGCCACGAGCGGCACGTCGTTCAATTGACCGAAAGTGCCGTTCGTGAGAACGGGACGGGTGGGGCTCAGGTCGCGAGCGCGGCGGCGCGCTTGCGTGCGTCCTTCGCCAGGCCCTCAGCGACCTTGGCTCCGGCTGCGCCCAGCTGCGACGCCCGCGTCGTCACGTCACCGCCCAGCTTCGACACCTGCGTCGTCAACTGGTCGGCGTAACCGGGGGCTTCCTTGCGGGCCCTCTTGACCGTCTTGCGGGCCTGCTTCTCCCACGCGGCCCGCCGCTTCTCGGCTTCCTTGTGCCACTGGGACGCACGCTTCTCCGCGGCCTTCTGCCACTGCGCGCCGCGCTTCTCAGCAACCTTGGCGAGCTCGGCGCCCCGCTTCTCGGCGATCTTCTCCCATTCGGCGGCGAGTTTCTCGGCCTTCCGCGCAGCCTTCGCGGCACGCTTCGACAGCTCGGTCCCGAGCTCGGAGACCTCGGCCCCGAACGTCGACGCACCCGTCGCCACCGCGGAGCGCACCTCCGGGGCCCGCTCAGCCAGCAGGGCGCGTGCCCGCTCCGCCTTCTCGGAGAGAAGCGACCCCGCCTCGGACGCCTTCGACGTCAGGTCCGAGCCTGCCTTGGACGCCGACCGGGTGGCAGCGGCTCCGGGTGCGAGCCCGACCAGCCCCGCAGCGAGACCCGACACGGCCCCGCCGGCCTCCTGGGCCACCCCGGAGACCCGCCCGGTCAGCTCGTGGACCGTTCCGCTGATGGCGTCGGCCTCCCGCTGAGCAGCGGCCGCGGCGAGCCTGGCGGCGCGCTTGCTGCGCCAGGCCACCGACGGCTTGCCCTCCGTGTCGGCAGCGGCGATCAGCAGCCCGCCGAGCAAGCCGAGGTTCTTGAGGAAGTGGATCTGCTGGGCCTGGCGCTCCGCCGGGTCCTCCACCTCCCAGAACCGGTGTCCGGCGAGGGTTGTCGGGACGAGGCTGGCGGCCAGCGCCGCCGACGCGAGCCGGGGGGCCTTGCCCAGCGCGAGCAGCGAACCGGCTGCGATCTTCACCGCCGCGTCGACCTTGACCAGGGTCTCGGGGTCCGGCCGCTGGTCGATCGGAGCGATGTCGACGGCCTTGTCCACCACCGGGGCGGCGGCATCGATCACGGGTTTGGCCGCCTGCACGTGCCCCTCGGGCGAGCGCAGGGCGTTGATGCCACCCGAGATGAAGATGGCAGCGAGCATGGGACGGGCAACACGACGCAGGAGCGGCATGGGGGCACCTTCCCGGGAAGTCGCCGTGCCAAACCTGCGATCTCCCCGGCCTTCAGTGGCATAACGGGTGAAAGGGCGGAGATCATGCAGAGGTGATGATGGGACAGCACCAAACGGGCGGCCGCCGCGCGATCGGCCTGGACATCGGCGGCACCAAGATCGCCGGTGCGGTGGTGCAGGACGACGGCACCGTGCTGACGGAACTCGTCGAACGCACACCCGAGCAGTCCGACGCGCGGAGCACCAGCAAGATCCTGCTCCGCCTCACCGAGCGGCTACGCGCCGAGCATCCCGAGGTCGTGGCGGTCGGCGTCGGCGCCGCGGGGATCGTCGAATGGCCGGCCGGGCTGATCCGCTGGGCCCCCAACAACGACTACCGCGACTGGCCGGTCCGCGCCGAGCTCGAGGAGGCCACCGGGCTGCCGGCTGCGGTGGACAACGACGCCAACGTCGCGGCGCTGGCCGAGGCGCGGCTCGGCGAGCAGCGCTACCGGAACATGATGCTGCTGACCGTCGGCACGGGCATCGGCGGCGGCCTGGTGCTCGCCGGCGAGATCTACCGCGGACCCACCGGCATGGGCGCCGAGCTCGGCCACATCATCGTCAACCCCGACGGCCCCCGGTGCGGGTGCGGCAACCGCGGCTGCCTGGAGGCCTACGCGTCGGGCACCGCCCTGACCAGGATGGGCCGCGAGCTCGCCGCGGCGGATCCTGCGAGCCTGGTCGCCCGGCTGGCCCGCGAGGAGGGCGCCGAGGTCACCGGGCAGACGGTCGCCCAGGCGGCCGGGCAGGGTGATCCGGCGGCGAAGGCGCTGTTCGCCCGCCTCGGCCGCTGGCTGGGCGTCGGCATCGCCTCGCTGGCCAACATCTTCGAACTGGAGGCGGTCCGGATCGGCGGAGGTCTCGTGGAGACCGGTGATCTGCTGCTCGAACCCGCCCGGGCCGCCGCCCGGGAGTACGCATACGCGGCCCGGACCCGCGGTATCGCCCCCGTGCTGCCCAGCACGTTCGGCAGTGACGCCGGGATCATCGGGGCCGCCGTCCTGGGTCTGGAACACGCCGCAGAAGCGTGACAGGACAAACGCCCACTCGTGACCGGACCACCCGCCATCACCCCATAGGGTGGCGCCGTGCCACGTCTCCTGCTCGGTCCCGCGCTGCGTCATGTCGGTGAGACGACGGCGGTGATCTGGGTGCAGACCGATCGCGCGGCACGGGTCGAGGTGCTCGGCTGCACGGCCGACACGTTCGAGGTGGCCGGTCACCACTACGCGCTGGTCCAGGTCACCGGGCTGGAGCCCGACAGCAGGATCCCGTACCAGGTACACGTGGACGGGGAACAGGTCTGGCCGCCGGCCGTCTCGCCGTTCCCGGCCAGCGTGATCCCCACCCGTGGCCCGCGGAGCGCCGGGCGGCACCGCATCCTGTTCGGCTCCTGCCGGTACGTGAAGCTGTCGGACCGCAAGGCAGCCGCGAAGTACGGGATCGACGCCCTGGACGCCTACGCCGCGCGGATGGTGCGCCGCCCGCCGGAGGAATGGCCCGACGCGCTGCTGCTGCTCGGCGACCAGGTCTACGCCGACGAGCTGACCCCGGCGACCCGGCGGCGGATCGCCGGGCGGCGTGACGAGCACCCCGAGTGGCCCGACGACGAGATCGTCGACTACGACGAGTACGTCGGGCTCTACTGCGACTCCTGGGCCGACCCGGAGATCCGCTGGATCATGTCGACCGTCCCCACCGCGATGATCTTCGACGACCACGACGTGCGGGACGACTGGAACACCTCCGCCACGTGGCGCGCCCAGATGGCGGACAAGCCGTGGTGGCGCGACCGGATCCGCTCGGCCCTCGCGTCGTACTGGGTCTACCAGCACCTGGGCAACCTCTCCCCCGACGAGCTCGCCGCCGACCCGGACTGGCGCAAGGTCTCCGAGGCGGGTGGGGACACCTGGCCCCTGCTCGCCGAACTCGCCGACCGCGCCGACACCGAGGTCGACGGGGCCAAGGGCGTCCGGTTCAGCTTCCGCTGGGACCTCGGCCGCAGCCGCTTCATCATGATCGACTCGCGGAACGGGCGGATCCTGGAGAACGGCCGGCACCTCATGCTCGGCGAGAGCGAGTTCCGCTGGGTGGAGGACCAGGCGCTCGCACCGGGGGAAGTCGACCACCTGATGTTCGGCACCTCGGTGCCCTGGCTGCTCCCGCACGCGATCGGCGACCTGCAGACCGTCAACGAGGCCGCCGCCGCGCGGCCCGGCCGGCGCGGGAAGCTGGCCGAGCAGATCCGCCAGGCCTTCGACCTGGAGCACTGGCCGGCGTTTCGCGAGTCCTTCGATCGTCTCGGCCGCCTGATCGGCCGGGTCGCCGCGGGTCCGGACGGGTCGCCGCCGCCCGCGACGATCAGCGTACTGTCCGGCGACGTGCATCACAGCTACGCCGCCCGCGCCCGGTTGCGGGACGCCCCGCTCTGCGACGACGGGGCCACCCGCATCCACCAGCTCACCTGCTCGCCGGTGCACAACCACGTCGAGTGGTTCGTGAAGGTCGGGTTCCGGCTGGGCTGGGCCCGCGCCACCGCGCGGTTCGCGCGCCGCTGGGCGGCCCGGGCGGGCGCACCGGAACCCGACGTCAGCTGGGACAAGCTGGGTGGTCCGCTGTTCGGCAACCTGATCGCCACCCTGCTCGTGGAGGACCGGCACGCGGAGGTGCTCTTCGAGGAGCCGCGGAGCGCCGCATCCCTGCACGAACTCGCCCGCTACGAACTGAGCCCCCGATGAGCACACAGCCGACACAGCCCGCAGAACCGGCGCCGCAGCCGGCACCGAACGCCGGGCACGGCGGGACCCCCGCCACGCTGCGCAGCACCGCCGCTCCGCCCGCCCCCGGCACCGACGCCCTGGCCGGCCAGACCGTGGTGCTGCGCCCGACCGGCGCGCAGCACGTCGCCGCGTTCATGGCGATCCTGCAGCACCCCGAGGTCGCGAGGTGGTGGGGCGGCTACGACCTGGAACGGGTCCGTCGCGAGCTGCTCGGCCCGCACGGCTACGCGATCGAGCTGGCCGGCGAGGTCGTCGGGCTGATCATCTTCCACGAGGAGAACGACCCGGACTACCGGCACGCCGGCATCGACATCGCCCTGCACCCGGACGCGCACGGGCAGGGCCTGGGGGCCGACGCGATGCGCACCCTGATCCGCTACCTGTTCGAGCGGCGCGGTCACCACCGCATCGTCATCGACCCTGCCGCGAGCAACACCCGCGCGATCCGCAGCTACCAGCGCGTCGGGTTCTCGCCGGTCGGGGTGATGCGCCGGTACGAACGCGGCGGCGACGGCAGCTGGCACGACGGGCTGCTCATGGACCTGCTGCGCGAGGAGTTCCAGGGCTGACCCTGCACACAGCGAGCGGGGCCCTTCGCCGCGCTGGATGCAGCGAGTGCCACCGCTCCACCAGGGCCACCGGCCGCTCCGCTCCGGGTCGGCGGGCTCGGCGGGCTCGGCGGGCTCGGCGGGCAGCGCATCGGGACGGTCCGGCGCACCGGGCGCCCGGCGCCACGCGGACCATCGGCCCCCCTCGCTCGGTGCGGGCCGGGGTCAGAACGGGGTGCGGGCCAGCCAGGTGTCGAAGACCGCGGGGTCACCGAGCACCTGCAGCCGCGGGTCGTCGGCGGGCAGCCTGCGGAGCAGGCCGAGGAACAGGTCGGCGGCCGCCCCGCGCACCGCGACGGTGCCCTTGCCGTGGCCGTGCTCCCAGGCGATGGTGGCGCCGTCCGGGCGGATCATCCACTCCCCCGCGGAGCCGAGCCCCTCGTCGGTTGCGTGCAGGTGCAGCGTTGCGCCCTCGGGCAGCAGCGGGTCGCCGTCCTGCCCGCGCCGCGGGCTCGTGAGCAGGCCGAGCCACTCCGACACCCCGTCCGCGGCGAGCTCGGGGGCGAGGGCGAAGGGGTCGCCGAGCGCGATGGCGGCGTCGGCGCGGTGCGCGGCGCTCTCGTGCAACCGCCGCCGCACCCACCAGCCCGCGGGCTGCGGGCCGGTGAACGTCCATACGGGTGAGTCGGCGCCGACCTCGTCGACCGCGTCGAGCAACCGCTGCGCTCCCGCACGCAGCCAGTCGGCGACGGCGCCGGGTTCGGCGGGCGGCTTTCCGTCCTCGACCGTGCGCGGGTCGACGAACTCCGGCGAGCGGGTCCCGACGATGGTCGCGGCCCACCGGTCGCCCCGGCCGACGTGCGTGACGAGCTGGCGAATCGTCCATTCCGGGCAGGTCGGGACCGGGAGCTGCAGGTCGGCGGCCCGGACCCGATCGGCCAGCAGGCCGATCTGCTCCGCGAAGGCCGTGCGGTAGGTGTCCAGGCCGAGGTCCGTCATGGGCGAGACGCTAGCGGTTCACTCATTCATGCATGGTCGTGCACCGATCGGGGTACGAGCGAAGCATGGCGCCCGATCACCCCGAATGGTCGTTGCGCGGTCCCGCACGTGCTCTGCTGTGGTGGCCGTTGATCTCGTTCCTGCTGCTGGCCGCGTTCCCGGACGCCGGACCGGGCGCGATCGCACTGGTGGGCGGCCTGCTCGCGGTCATCGGTGCTCTCGGCGCCGCGATCGGCCGGATGCTCGCCCGGCGCAGCACAGCGGTCACTCCCGCACCCCGCGCCACGAACGACGAGGTCCTCCCCGGGGAGGACCTCGCGATGGAGCGCCGGGCCGCCTGATCCGGGGGTCGCACGCGACGCTGCGAAACCTCGAGGCGATCTTGCGCCGATCTTGAGGCTGACGAGCGCTCGTCTGCAGCTACGCCGTTCACAGTTCTCCTGAACCGGCGGGGACCTCCCGCCCCGGCAGGAGAGAGCTCGATGAACGCCCGCACTCGCACCACCGCCCGCAAGCTGCTCATCTCGGCCGGCGTGCTCGGCGCCGCTGCCGCCGTCGCCGGCCTGGGAACGTTCGGCACCTTCACCTCGACGACCTCGGCCAGCGAGACGGTCTCCAGCGGCACGGTCAAGATCGAGCTCGGCGCCAACGGCGCTGTCAACGAGCTGTCCGTCGCCGCCACCGGGCTGGTCCCCGGCGACACCGTGCAGCGCCCCGTCACGCTCTCCAACACCGGCGACCAGGGCCTGTCCGGAGTCGTCCTGACCACCGCCGCCGCCGCCGGCAAATCGAGCCTCCTCGACACCGACGCCACCAACGGGCTGCAGCTGACCATCCAGTCCTGCGCCGGCGTGTGGTCCGAGGTCAGCGCCCGCACCTACACCTGCGCCGAGGGCGCCTCCACCGTCCTCGTCTCGCGGCCGGTGATCGGCTCGGACCTGGCCCTGACCGGTCTCAAGTCGCTGGCCGCGGGCTCCTCGGACAACCTGTTGGTCACCCTCGCTTTCCCGGGGAGCGCCGACAACTCGTTCCAGACCCTGTCCTCGACGATCGAGTTCACCTTCACCGGTACCCAGCGCGCCGCGGCGGCACGCTGACAGCCGGGGGCACCACCCCCTCCTCGCCCACAACATCTCCTCTTCCGAGGTCCGGTTG
>NZ_JAAXKZ010000172.1 GCF_012911875.1 Pseudonocardia bannensis
GCCCCCGCCCGCGGAGCGCCCGCAGCTGTCGGTGCGCGAGCAGCTCCACGCGCTGCGCAAGGAGCTCAACACGCTCGTGGCGATGTACCACCACCGCACGAACAAGCCGCACGGTGCGATCCACAACGAGCTGCGGCGCAGCTGCGGCGGCCCGGTGACCGCGATGGCGACCATCGAGCAGCTCGAGGAACGCATCGCGACCCTCCGCTCTTGGCGCTGACCCCGCGAGTCGCGGCATCCGCGCGCGCGAGTCGGGGTTTTCCCGCGCGCGAGTCGCGGTATCGGCGCGGCGGCCGCTGATCGTCCCGGGAGCTCGCCGCCCCGTAGCGTCCGCTCCGTGACCTATGACGTGTCCCGAGTCCGTGCGCGATACCCCGCCCTGGCCGACGGCCGGGCGTGGCTGGACGGGGCGGCGGGCACCCAGGTCCCGGAGGCGGTGATCGAGGCGATGGCGGACGTGATGCGGGCCGGCGTCGCCAACCAGGGTGGTGTGTTCCCGGCGTCGCGGCGGGCGGACGCGATCGTCGACGCCGCCCGCGTCGCGGTCGCCGACCTGCTGAATGTCCCGGATCCCGACGGCGTGGTGCTCGGCCCGACCATGAACGCGCTGACCTACCGCTTCGCCGCGGCCCTGGGCGCGACATGGACACCGGGCGACGAGATCGTCGTCACCGAGGCCGACCACGACGCCAACGTCCGGCCCTGGGTGCAGGCTGCGCACCGGTCGGGAGCGACGGTGCGGGTCGCGCCGATCGACCCGCACACCGGTGCGCTGCCCACCGACCACGTGACAGGACTGATCAACGACCACACGCGGCTGGTGGCAGTCACCGCGGCGTCGAACCTCACCGGTGCCCGCCCGGACGTCCCGGCGATCGCCGCGGCTGCCCACCGGGTGGGGGCGTTGAGCTACGTCGACGGCGTGCACCACTGCCCGCACGTGCCGGTGGACGTCACGACGCTGGGCGCGGACCTCTACGTCACGAGCGCCCACAAATGGGCCGGGCCGCACGTCGCCGCCGTGGTGGCCGCGGCCCCGGCGGTCGTCGCGGCCATCGATCCGGAACGCCCGGCACCGGCACCCGCGACCGGGCCCGCCCGTTTCGAGCAGGGGACCAACCCGTTCCCGGCGCTGGCCGGCCTCGTGGCGACGGTGGAGCACTGGGCGGGGCTGGTGCCGGGTGAGGGCGGACGGCGAGCCCGGCTGAGCGCCTCACGCGCCGCGGCGGCGGAGCACGGGCGGGTGCTCGGGGAACGACTGTGGAAAGGCTTGGGGCGGATGATGCACGTGCGTCGCTACGGGCCGGAGGCGCCGCGGACGCCGATCGCATCGTTCCGTATCGCGGGCCGGACGCCTGCCGAGGTCGTCGCCGAGCTCGACCGGGCCGACGTCAACGCCTGGAGTGGGTACGCCTACGCCTGGGAGGCCGCGGGGGCGCTGCGGGTCCGCGACGACGGCGGACTCGTCCGATTGAGCGTCAACCACTACACCGACGAATGGGAGGTCGACCGGGCCCTGGAGGCCGTCGCCGCCTATCGCTGACCTGACTCGCCCACCGTAGAACCCCGACTCGCGGGACGGACGACCCCGACTCGCGGGACGGACGACCCCGACTCGCGGGACGGACGACCCCGACTCGCGGGGGGAAGACCGACAGGGCGGGAACCGTGGTGGTTCCCGCCCTGTCGGCAGTGCTCCCAGGTGGGGCCGGCACGCCCGCCGGCCCCACGATCAAGCGCCTGACTGCACGTCGACGTCCAGCTCACGGAGCTTGTCGGCGTGCGCCCGCGCGTGGTGCCCGCAGAACAGCAGCTCTCCACCGGACGGCAGTACGGCACGGACCTTAGCGGCCGCCCCGCAGCGGTCACAGCGGTCGGCGGCGGTCAACTCGGGCCGGGTCAGGGTTCCTGGCTGCATAGCGGTCTCCCTCCGTCTCGACACCGGATCGGCCGGTGTCGCTTGCTGTGACGACCGCTTGCGCGGTGCGCCCACTCTTGCAGACGTACTGCACCCCTGCACGTGTTCCCGGTTCGCGTCGCGACGCCCGTCACGTTTGACCCCGTGGGGTGGACGAGCTGCCGTCGCGGTGACGTACCGGTGACATTTGCGGATTCAGTTGACTACGAGTGAATGATGCGGTGCGGGGTGTGACACCGCAAGGTGTGGTCTGTAAACACTGGTCACACGGTGACTACGCTGCGCAGTCGTGACGATCAGTGTCCGCGACCGGGTCCCGGCGCCTGTGCTGTTCGTCGTCGGGGGTGCCTCGATGTACGTCGGGGCGGCCCTCGCGGTCGGTCTGTTTGATCGTTTGTCGCCCGCCGCGGTGGCCGTGTTACGGCTCTTCGGAGCGGCGTTGGTCCTGATCGGGTGGCGTCGCCCGGGGCGCGGGGCGTGGCGCGGCCGCCGGTTGGCGCGGGCGATCGCCTTCGGGCTGGCGACGGCGTTGATGAACGTCGCGTTCTACGAGGCGATAGCGCGGCTGCCGCTGGGTACGGCGGTGGCGATCGAGTTCTGCGGACCGGTCGCGGTGGCCGCTGCGGCGTCCCGGCGCCCGCGCGATGTCGCCGCCGTGGTGCTGGCCGCGGTGGGAGTGCTGCTGATCGCGGATGTCCGCTGGTCGGGGAGCCCGTCGGGGGTGTTGTGGGCACTGGCGGCGGCCGCGATGTGGGCGGCCTACATCGTGCTCGGCAAGCGGGTGGCCAGCGGCGGCAACGGTGTCGACGACATGGCCGTGGGGTTCGCGGTGGCCGCTGTGCTGCTCTCGCCGCTGCTGGTCGTGGGTGGTGAGGTCTCCTCGGCGCTCGCGGATCCGGTGGTCCTGTTGCTCGCGGTGGGGGTCGGGGTGCTCTCCAGCGTGGTCCCGTACGTGCTGGACCAGGTCGTCCTGCGGCGCGTGGGCCGGGCACGGTTCGCGGTGTTGCTGGCGCTGCTGCCGGCCACCGCGACGATCATCGGGTTGGTCGCGCTCGGGCAGGTGCCGGGGCCTCTGGAGGCGGCCGGGATCGCCGCCGTCGTGGCCGCGGTGGCCCTGCGCTCGCGTGACGGCGACGTCGATCCCGCCCTGGACCGGGCCCGGCTGGACGGCAGACTCGATCGCGGAGAGTAATCACCAGTCGGGTGACACTCTGTAGTCGCAAACTCATCGAGTGGGTGAACGGATACGTCGGTCGGCCCAACCGCGTGCGTCGAGGTGCACGGGAGAACGGAGGGTCGGTGACCTGGGCGCTCGGGGTGTTCCGGGGCGGGACGTGGACGTTCCCGGCGTTCGGGTGTGCGGGCGACTCTGCCTCGTCCGGCCGTGCCTGATCACCCGGGTGCCGCCACCGGGGCGCTGCGACTGGTTGGATCGTGATGTACATCACTGGGCGGGCTTCGAGTCCGTTTCATGACGCGATGCCCGTTCGGCCGTGTGTCCTGAACGGCAAGGCCCCGGTCACCGGCCAGGACGCCACGGCCGACGGCCTGCAAGCCATCCTGCGGGGGCGACCAGTACCTGACCGTCTTCACGCCGATCGACCAGGAGGCCGAGGTCGCGGCCAGGCTCGCCGCCGTCGCTGTCGGCGGTGGCGCTGGCCGTCGACATCCGGGTGGACCAGGTGGCCATGGCCATGGCCGGGATCGGTGGGCAGGTGCTGGGCCGGCACAGCTGGAACCTGCACCGCACCACCCGCCTGCCCGGTGAGGTGATCACGCGCATCGCCGAGTCGGCCGAACTGCTGCGCGAGGAGCCGGCGGTGACCACGCTGGGCGTCGGCGTGTCGGTGCCCGGTGTGGTCCGGCGCTCCGACGGTTTCGTGCACGAGGCGCCGAACCTGGGCCGGCGGGAGGTCGCGTTGGGGGCCCGGCTCGCCGCGGTGCTCCAGCGGCCGGTGCGGGTGGCCGACGACGCCGAGCTCGGGGCGCTGGCCGAGCACGTCCGAGGCGCGGCACGCGAGGTCAGCGACCTGGTCTACCTCTCCGCGGACGTCGGCGTCGGGGGTGGGGTGATCGCCGGCGGCCGGCCGCTGCGCGGCACCGGCGGCCACGTCGGCGAGCTGGGCCACATGATCGTCCGCCCCGGCGGGCGGGCCTGCTTCTGCGGCGCCCAGGGCTGCTGGGAGACCGAGATCGGGGAGGCGGCGCTGTGCCGGGCGCTCGGCCTGCCGCAGGACACGCTGCGCGGGGCCCTGGTGGCCGAGCTGCGGGAGCTGGCCCAGCCGGGCGGTTGGCGGCATCCGGATCACGACCTCGCCGCTGGGCCGCGACGCGAAGCGCGTCGGCGCGGCGGAGCTGGCGTTCGAACCGGTGCTCAGCGCTGTGTGACCCCGGTGCCGGCGCCGTTCGATCCCACGGTCACGTCCCGTCGTGCTTCGGTCGGCGGGCCCGGTACGCCCGGACGGCGCTGTGGTGCAGCCCGCGGGCGAGGTGCCCGGCCACCAGCGCGAGGCCGACGTAGGGCAGCACGAGCAGGAGAAGGTTGACGATGCCGAGGGTCGCGGCGGCGACGTGGGCATTCTGGATGTCGGCCGCGACGGCGTCGATCAGCGTGCGCACCGCCGACCAGGCCGCGGGCAGGACGCGGGGGGCCAGCACGATGAACGCGACGACCCAGTAGACCAGGCACGGGATGACGAGGGCCACCCACAGGGTCACGATCCGGCGGCACCAGGGCTTGAGTTCGGCCACCCGCGGGTGGGTCGACCGTCCGGGCAGCGCACTGCGCAGGACGGGCCCCATGCGGGCGAACAGGTCCGGCACACCGACCAGGTCGGCGAGGATGTAGTAGCCGTCCAGCCGGACCGAGGGCAGGAACTGCCACAGGGTCTCGATGTGCATCACCACGAGGGCGACCAACAGCCACGGGGAGCCGGTGAGCAGGTAGGCCGCGCCGAGGCCGGTCAGGAAGATGGCGTTGAAATAGACCCCGCCCAGGTCGACCCGCAGGCGCGCACCCCGGTCGAGGCGGTAGGCGTCGGTGACCGTGCTGTAGAACGCGGGCCAGACCAGGTACAACCCGATGCCCATCACCCCTGGACGGGCGCCACCGTACCGGCATGCGGCCACGTGGCCGCACTCGTGGAAACCGCCCGCAGCGACGATCAGGGCCAGCACGAACAGGGTCAGTCCCGGCCGGTCGATGAAGGCGTCGGCAGCCGAGACCACGCGCCCCAGCGCGCCGCCGGCGACGATCAGGATGTCGAGCAGGACGAACGCGGCGAGCATCACCGCCACCACCGGGCCGTGGAACAGGGGCCGGAACACTCCGGCGATCGTCCACACGCGGCGTTCGGAGATCAGGCCTGCCCGGTACTTCAGCATCAGCAGCGGGTCGGGCCGGGTGACCCGATCGGCCGGCGCAGGCTCGGCCGACGGACCGTCCGCGTCGGGCGGCGTCGCGCCGGGGCCGCCCGCCGCGGACCCCGGGACGGCGTCGTCGGTGACGAGACCGGCCGGGCGCAGCAGGTCGTCGAGCAGGAACGCCACCTGCTCGACGCTGACCTCCCGGTCGAGCTCGGCGCCGAACGCGGCGGCCAGCTCGTCCCGGTCGCGGTGCCCGTCGACGAGCGTGGCCAGCAGGTAGACCAGTCGGGAGAGCTGCAGGACCTGGCCGTCGTCGCGACGAGCGAGGTACGTCGGTTCGGCGAAGCCGGACCCCTGGTACTCGCCGATCAGTTCGGTGCCTTCGACCAGCCGGGGCGTGCCTGGTGGTGCGAGTGTGGGGTTGCCGGTGTGGTGCTCGATGCCCATCGTCGATCTCTCCGGTTGTCGGATCACGGTGGTCCGGTCGGTGCGACGACCGGATGGAGAAGGGGCGGCCCCGCCGCCGGGACCGCCCCTTCGATCGATCTCAGACGCTGTGGGTCATGAGTAGGTGGCGCCGGTGCCGCCCTGACCGCTGACATCGCCGTTGAAGGTGTTGGTGCCGCCGCTGATGACGATGCCGTTGCCGCCGGTGTTGGTGTCGCCGCCGTGGTGGTGGCGGCGGCAGCCCAGGGGCGCCAGCGCCGTCATCAGGGTGCGGGCGGGAAGGAGCTCCACACGCTGCTCAGCGAAATCCGAGAAGTCCAGCATCTTCGCCATTTTCTTCCTCCTGGAGGGTAGGGCCCCGGGTCCCGATGACCCGGTGGTGAATTCCCTGCCGAGAAGAATGGCAGCGACGCGAAGCCCCGGATATGGGGTGAGCCCGTGTACCGGAGGGGACACCCACCGTTCCCGCGGAGGGGTTGGCCCCTCCTGCCGGAGACATCTCGCTGGTTCGAATGCGACATCCGGGCAGGAGTGCCAGGAATCGGAGATGGCAGGGTCAGGGTCGCCGAACCCGGTGAGAATCATCGGAACGGGACGTTCGCTCCTTCCGGATCAGAATACGCAGGACCGATATCGGTGTATTTTCAGGCCGGGAGAAAGGTGGACCGGGCGATTCTGACCACCATTCTGCTCGCCTTCGGCGGCACCGGGAGGACCCGTTCGCCCGGGTCGGGATCACGATCGGGCGAAGCGGTCCGCGCTCTGCCCCCCGAAAGTGGGGTTTGCCCGGCGCGGTGTTCGGGTCTTCTCTCTTTCTGGGGCGGGAAGGCGATCCCATCCTCGTCCCAGGGCATGCAGCGGGCGCCACGGACCCGCCGCCCGGAGACGAGGTGTGCGATGTACAGCGATCGAGGTGGATGGCCCCCCGAGGCCGGTGACCAGGACCGATCCCGAAGCTGGGAGAACGTTCACGACGACGGACACCGCGCCGAACTGCTGAGTTACGGCCACGACTTCATGCGACTGGACGAGTGCGGCGGTCCCGCTCCCGGCAGCGACCGCTACGTGCTCTGACCGGGCGATCCGGGGTCGTGGATGTGGGGGCGGCCCCTACCGCGGCCCGGGGGAGCACTCCCCGCGGACGGGGGGACGCACCATCGATCACCGGGCCCCGGCACCGCACCCTTGGCGGAACCAGCGCCGGCCGGCGACCCCCCGGGGCCTCCGGGACCGGCGCCCCGAGACCAGGGGGAGGGGACATGAGCACGCTGCAGGGCATCGACCGGGTGGAGGACGACCCGCACCCGATCACCGGCACGGCCGCGCCGCTGGTGTGGAAGTTCGGCGGCACGTCCGTCGCCGACCACGCCCGGCTGCGGGCGGTCGCGGAACGGATGGTCGCGGCACAGCGGGCGGGCCGGGGGGTCGTCGCCGTGCTGTCCGCGATGGGGACCTCGACCGACGAGCTGTCGGCGCTGGCGTACGCGATGTCGTCGCGGCCGCCCTTGCGGGAGCTCGACGCCCTGCTCGCGGTCGGCGAGTCCATCTCGTGCGCGCTGGCGTCGATGGCCGTGGCCGAGCTCGGCTCCCACGCCGTGTCGCTGACCGGCCCGCAGGCCGGCATCCTCACCGACGACCGGCACGGCAACGCGAGGCTGCGTGAGATCCGTCCGCGGCGCATCACCGACGCCCTCGACCAGGGCGCGATCGTTCTGGTCACCGGCTTCCAGGGGGTCTCCGGCAGCGGTGACCTGACGACGCTCGGCCGCGGCGGTTCGGACGCCTCCGCCGTCGCCGTCGCGGCGGCGCTGGGCGTGACCGAGTGCGAGATCTTCACCGACGTACCGGCGGTGTTCACCGCCGACCCGCGGGTCGTGCCCGGTGCCCGGCGGCTCGCCTCGCTGCGCCATGAGGAGATGCTCGAGATGGCCGAGGCGGGCGCCGGCGTGCTGCAGCCCCGGTCGGTCGAGCTGGCCGTCGCGCACGGCGTCGACATCCACCTGCGGTCGAGCTTCAGCACCGGGGAGGGGACCTGGATCCGCCGCGAGCGGGCCGTGTTCGAGGAGTCGGAGACCTCCGGGGTGGCCGGCATCGCGCACCGACGCCACGAGAGCCTCTACACCGTCCGGGACGTCCCGGTGGCCGCCGTCGCGACGGCCCTGGCCGAACGTGGTCTCACCCTGGGCGCCGCCGTTCCCGGTGAGGGGGCACTGCGCTTCAGCGCTCCCGGGGCCGAGCCCGCCGAGGTCGCGGCCGCATTGGGCGGTGCGGCCGTCCACGTGAGCGAGGACCTCGGCACCGTCAGTGTCGTGAGCCTGGGCATCGCCCGCAGGCCCGACATCGTCGTGCGGGCCCTGGCGGCCCTGGACGAGGCGGGGATCGCGCCCCGGCTGGTCACCACGACACCGGGGCGGCTGACGGTGCACGTCGAGTCCGCTGTGGTCGACGACGCGGTCCGGCTCCTGCACGGCGTCTTCATCCCGGCCGTCGGCGCCGGGGACACCGACCTGGAGGGTTCCGCCGACGCGGCCTGAGCGGCGCCGGACCTGCACCCCGACGAGCATCCCGGCCCGGTACCCGACGAGGGTCCCGGGCCGGTGACGTGTGGGGGAGGGACAGCCCTACCCGGGTCCGGGGGAGGGCTCCGCCGTCTCGGGGGAGCGCACCATCGATCCGCGCACCGGCCGTTGACACCCTCGTGACCAGGCCAGGAAGGCCCCGGCGGCACGAGGGGAAACACCGTGACCACGCTGCAGGAACCCGATCAGATGCTCGATCTCGGGACGGACTCCGGGGGCCCCGCGGTGCTCGTGGCCGCGGGCTCCGCGCAGGGCTCGCGGTCCCGCCGCGGGGAGCGGTTGCACCACGTGTTCGAGGAGCAGGTCGACTGGATGCGCTCCTACGGCCGTGCCGGCCACCTCGCCGTCGACGCCGGTGAGGTGACACTGACCTACCTCGAGCTCGACGCGCGCGCCAATCAGCTGGCCCGCTACCTGCTCGCGCACGGCGCCCGTCCCGGTGACCGGATCGCCCTGCTGTTCGACCAGGCCGTGCACTCCTACATCGGGATGCTCGCCGTCCTGAAGATCAACGCGGCGTACGTGCCGCTGGATGTCGGGTTCCCCCCGGACCGGATCGCCTACATCGTCGATGACGCGGGTGTGCGGTTGGTGCTGTCGCTGACCCACGTGCGCGACCGCGTCCCCGGCCTGGAGGACCTCGTTCCGTCCGTGCTCTACCTGGATCGGGTGGCCGAGGTGATCGCCGCGCAGGACCCGTCCCGGTTGTCCGAGGCCGAGCGGGGGGCGCCGGTGGAGGATCTGGCCTATCTGATCTACACCTCGGGCACTACCGGGCGGCCGAAGGGGGTGGCGATCGGGCACGCGAGCATCTGCAACTTCGTGCGGGTGGCGGCGGAGGTGTACGGGTTGCGGGCGCGGGATCGGGTGTATCAGGGGATGACGATCGCGTTCGATTTCTCGGTGGAGGAGATCTGGGTGCCCTGGTTGGCCGGGGCCACGCTGGTGCCCAAGCCGGCGGGCTCGAGCCTGTTGGGGGTGGATCTGCATCAGTTCCTCACCCAGCGGCGGGTGAGCGCGATGTGTGTGGTGCCCACGCTGTTGGCCACGATCGAGGACGATCTGCCCGACCTGCGGTTCCTGCTGGTGTCCGGAGAGGCCTGCCCGCAGGATCTGGTCGCGCGCTGGCATCGGCCGGGGCGGCGGTTCCTCAACGTCTACGGGCCCACCGAGGCGACGGTGTCGGCGACCTGGACGGTGGTGCATCCGGACCGTCCGGTCACCATCGGGGTGCCGTTGCCCACCTATGCCACGGTCATCCTGGATCCGGAGGATCCGTACCGGGCGCTGCCTCATGGGGAGGTCGGGGAGATCGGGATCGCCGGGGTCGGGTTGGCCGCGGGTTATCTCAATCGCGAGGACCTGACCGCGAAGGCGTTCATCCCGGATTTTC
>NZ_JAAXKZ010000173.1 GCF_012911875.1 Pseudonocardia bannensis
GCACGACGCGGTGCTGTTCGGGGCCATCGAGCGCCGGCGGACCGACCGCCGGCGGTTCTGCGAGTTGCCCGTCCACTCCACGCTGCTGCACGCGCTCGCCGTCCGCGCTGCCGAGCTCGGGGCCGCGCTGCACCCGGTGACCGAGGAACGCGCCCGGGCACGGCTGGACGCCGCGCTCGCCGAGGCCGCCGCACACCAGCACCTCGCCCTCGGTTACACCACCGAGTTGGCCATCTGGACCCACCGCTACGCCGGAGCGCGCGACGGGATCCCAGCGGACTCCCTGCCCTGTCTCGGTGCCGGACCCGAGGGTTCCGGCCTCGGCCGGTTCCCGCGTGGACGGCTGGCCTCCACCCCGCGCCGGCCCTCACCCTGCGACGACGGCGCCGTCCTGACCGTCCTCACCACGCCCGGCGACACGACCCTCGATCGGCTGCGCGCCGGCGAGGCCGCCAGCGCGGTGCTGCTCGAGGCGACGCGGATGGGCCTGGCGACGATGCCGCTCAGCCAGGTTCTCGAGGTCCCGCACACCCGCCGGCGGTTGCGCCTGGACATCCTCGGTACGCCGGACCACCCGCAGCTGGTCATCCGGGTGGGCTGGGCCCCCCCGAACGCCGCCGAGCTGCCCCCGACACCCCGCCGGCGCCTCGAGGCCGTGCTGATCCCGCCGTACTGATCCCGCCCGACCGACACCGCCGGACCGACACCGCCGGACCGACGGGCCGACGGGCCGACGGCGCCGGTGCCGGCGATGCCCACTTACCGGAGCGGGCCCGCGACCGGGTCGGCCGCCCGCTCGTCCACCCGGTAGCCGAGGTGGTCGACGACGCTCACGACGCCCTCGATCCGTTCGACGAACCGGACGGCCAGCCACGCGTCGGCACGCGTCTCCAGCCGGCCGGTCAGGGTGACGACCCCACCCTCGACCCGCACGTCGATGCGTCCCTCGCCCAGCAGGAGGCCGCCCAGCAGCTCGTCGACGATCTCCGCGCGGATGTCGGCGTCGTCGCGGAGGAACACCGCGAGCAGGTCGGAGCGGGTGAGTACACCCACGACGCGCCCGCGGGCGTCGACCACCGGCATCCAGCGGAGGTGGCGCTCCAGCATCCGGCGGGCGGCCCGGGCCACACTCAGCTCGGGGCCGACGGTGATCACCGGCGCCGTCATCAGGCCACGGGCCGTGGTGGCACCCGCGCGCGCCGCAGGCCGGTGGACCCGGCGGGACCTCCCCGGGGTCGGCGCGTTCGGCGGTCCGGAGCAGATCCCCCTCCGACACCACGCCGAGCAGCCGTCCGGCCGGGTCCAGCACCGGGACGGCCTGCACACCGCAGCCGAACAGCACGCGGGCCACCTCGGCGAACGACGCCTCCGGAGGCACCGAGATCACGGCGGCGGTCATCACCGCACCCACTGTCGTGCGTCGCACGGCAGGTCAGGCAGGTGCCGGCACGGTGGCGCCGGGCGCGGTCGCCGTCGCGCCGGCCGGCACCGGCCCTGGACGCACAATGGTCACCGGGCACGATGCGTTCAGCACGCACTGCATCCCGGCCGACCCGAGCAGGGCGCTGGTGAACCGGCCCCGGCCGCGGTGGCCCAGCACCAGCAGGGCGGCGTCGCGGGACTCGTCGATCAGCACCTTCGCGGGTGTTCCCGGCACGGCACGAAGCTCCACGGGCACCTCCGCCAGGCCTGGCCGGCCGGCCACCACCGCCCCCACCAGCTCGCAGATCCTCGTCCTGACATCCGCGGTGACCTGGTCCTCCGAGGGGGGCACCGCCACCCCGTAGGAGATCGCCCAGTACTGCGGTGGCTGGAAGACGGAGACGACACGAACCCGCGCGCCGCGGCGGGCGGCGTCGGCGAACGCATGGGCCAGGGCGGCCTGCGACTCCGCCGACCCGTCCACACCCACCACGATCGTTTCCGGTTCGTCCATGCCGACTCCTGTCCGTCGCCGCGACCCACCGCCCACGGGTCCGGCGACCACCGTGCCGGGGTGGCCGTACAGCGGCGACGGGCGGAAGCCCCGGGTGGGCGGGCCGGTGGTCCCGACACCCGCCGGTCGGCCCGGGCCGTCGGGCCGATCCGCCCTACGCAGGCCGGCGACGACAGTGTCCACTGTCGTCCACTGTCGTCCACTGTCGTCCGACCGGGTCAGCGGCCACGCACATGGAGGTCCGGCATATGCCTCACGCCAGCACGACTCTCGCGATGCGGCCGTCGGCGCGGGCGGGACCCGGGCGGGTGGTGGTCGTCGTCGACCGGTCCACGGGCACGCCCGAGTGGGCGCTCGCATGGTGCCGGCGATCCGGAAGGATGCTGGTGCTGCAGCCGCTGGAGTCGACGGGGGCCCCCAGCGGGTTGCTCGCCCCGGATCGATGCGCCCAGGCTGTCGGGCACGTCGCCGCGCTGCTCACCGAGGCCGACGGGACCGCGGTGCTCGTGCCCCGTCCGGCCGTCGCACACGGCGGTCCGCTGCGGGTGGTCCTCGCGCTGCGCGACCTGCCCGACGATGCGGCCGCCGTCGCCGACGCCGCGGAGGTCGCCGAGCAGCTGCGCGCCGGCCTCATGATCGTTCACGGCGTTCCCACCTCGTTCGGTGAGCGCAGCGTCGGGCTGGCCGCCGCGGTCGATCACGGTCGCCGGGTCCTCGGGGCCGGGCTCGAGCGGGTGCGGGCGCTGGCCCCCGGCCTCGCCGTGGCGGTCCAGCTGGTCCGGGCCCGTCCGCACGAGCTGGTCGGTGAGGACCTGGACGCGGACCTGCTCGTCCTCGGAGGGCCCCGGACCGGTGGACACGGCGAGCTCGGGCTGGTGGCGCGCAGCGCACTGCACCACGCGCCGTGTCCGGTGTTGCTGGTCCCGCGGCCGGAGCGGACGGGCTGACGCGAAGGGCGCCGCCGCTCGTCCAGCCCCAGCGGCGACGACTCCGGAGAGTCGATCACCGGGGTCGGCGCTCAGCCGAGCAGTTGGCTGCGCAGGCCGGCGAGCACGATGGCCAGTCCCTCGTCGAGTTCGGCGGCGCCGTCATAGGTGCCCAGAACAGCGGCGAGTGAGCGGAGCCGGGGGAACTGTGTGACGGGCAGCCGGTGCAGCCCGAGGCGGAGCAGGTCGTCGGTCTCCTCGGGGTCGTCGACGCGTTCCTGCAGTTCGTGCAGGACGTGGCCGTAGAGGAACCCGGTGAACAGCCGGCAGGCGTGCAGCGCACCGTGCTGGTCGAACCCGGCGGTGATGAACAGCTCGAGCAGTTCCTCCAGCGGTCGCAGCGTGCCCAGGGGCCGCTGGGCGAGTGGGCCGGACAGCGGCCGGGTCACCAGTAGCGGCACCACGTTGGGGTGGGCCAGGGCGAGTCGCCGGAACGCGTGCGCGGTGCGGCGCAACGCGGCTTCCCAGTCACCGTCGGGCTCGCGGGGCACGACGAGCTCGGAGACCACACGCTCGACGACGCCGTCGAGCAGGGCCTCCTTGTCGGCCGCGTGCCGGTAGATCGCCATCGGGTTGCGACCGAGGGCCTGCCCGAGCCGGCGCATGGTCAGAGCCTCGACACCACCGTCGTCGATGATCTCCAAGGCGGCGGCCAGGACCTGCTCGCGGGTCAGCGCGGGGCGCCGCGCGGTCGGCTGCGGGACCGCGGCCGGCCGGGCGTGCCCGGTGACGCTGGTCATCAAACCTCCTCGGTACGTGGGTCTCCTCATCGTGCCGCCTATTGATACGGCGTAGCCCTATGCCTAACGTATACAGCGTATCCCGGGCTTGAGAACAAGGTCCACATCACCGATCCGATCTGCTCCGGACCCCTCCTCGGCCGTCGGTACGGCGGGGTCGCCGCCGGCGCGTCGCCACTCCGTCGAGATGAAGGGCCGCGTTCGGGACGACCGGGTTCGGCGTCCCGTCGTCGGAGTGTTGATCGCCTCCTGACCGGCCGGCGCGACCGAGGGCCGGAGCGATGTCCTCCCGGCCGCGTCACGTCGTTCGGGCCGGACACCTGATCGGCCGCGGGCTCACCACGACCCGCAGCCATGACCACCACGACGCCTCACAGCGTCTCCACCCGGGCCGCCCCTGGCGATCGACGGCTCGACCATCACGTTCTCCCCGGTGTCGTGGCCATCCGGCGACGGGCACCTCCACGGAACGGCACGTGACAGGCACGCGACAGCACGCGACATCGCTTCGGCGCACCGCCGAGCACCGATCTCACGACGAAGGAGCGCAATGGCACAGGCAACCAACCAGCCGTCCTCGGGGCGTGGCCGCACCACCACCCCCACCGCCATCACCCCCACCGAGCGCCCGGCGGTCGACGAGCAGGGCAAGCGCGGCGAACAGGGCCCGCCCGGGGGGCCGGGTGAGCAGGGCCCGCGCGGCGGGCAGGGTGAGCAGGGCCCGCGCGGCGGGCAGGGTGAGCAGGGCCCGCCCGGCGGACAGGGTGAGCAGGGCCCGCGCGGCGGACAGGGTGAGCAGGGTGAGAAGGGCGAGCCCGGTCCGCGCGGTGAGCAGGGCGAGAAGGGCGAGCCCGGCGCGAAGGGTGAGCGTGGCGAGCCCGGTCCGCACGGTGAGCAGGGCGAGAAGGGCGAGCCCGGCGCGAAGGGACTGCGCGGTGAGCAGGGCCCCCGTGGTGAACAGGGCCCCCGTGGTGAACAGGGCCCCCGTGGTGAACCGGGCCTGCGTGGTGAGCAGGGCCTGCGCGGTGAGCAGGGACCGATGGGCGAGCCGGGCCCGGCCGGGCCACCCGGGCCGCAGGGCAAGCCGGGGCCGCAGGGATTGCCGGGGCCGCAGGGACAGCAGGGCTGGGCTCCCGAGCCCGGCGGGTCGTCGCAGCAGGTGATGGCCTGGACCAGGCCGGCGACCCCGCAGGCCACTTCCGGCCTCGAATCCGGCATCGCGATGGCGTTCACCCCCGTCGAGATCTTCGCCTCGGTGGTCGACAGCATGATCAAGCTGCAGCAGCGGACCTGGGCTGAGCTGAGCGGACTCGCGAGCACCGGCGCCCGGGACGCGAACAGGTACTGATCGGCCTACTGTTCGGCTGACTGTCCCTCCGGCGGGCGCTCTCCCCACGACACGGGAGGGCGCCCGTCGGCGAGTCCGGGGTGCCGACACGGTGCAGCGGCCCTTCATCCGACTCGACGCCCACGGCCTCGACCGCCCCGGCATCAGGCTGCTGCTGTGGACGACGTGGCGAGCGATCGTGCGCGCTCTCACGGGCCCTTCGCACTCGGATCTCATATCGTTGCCGCGGTTCGCGCGGCTGGCGGAGGTCCGTACCGAGAAGAGGGAGGTGGGCGTGTGGACGGCGCGGACGAGTTGGATCGGACACCTCAGACGCCGATCCTGGTGTCGGCGGAGATGTCCCCGGCGGCACTGGAGGAAGCCGCGCGGCTGGCCGCCGTGGCCCGGTACGAGATCCTGGGCACACCGCCGGACGGGGCGTTCGACCGCGTCGCCGCGCTGGCAGCACGCTGGTTCGACACCCCGATCGCGACGGTGAGCATCGTCGACGAGGACCGGATCTGGTTCAAGGCCACGCACGGGCTGGAGGGGGTCACGGAGATCGGGCGGGAGCCGGGGCTGTGCGCCTCGGCCGTCCGGCGGGACGGCCCGTACGTGATCAACGACGCGCTGACCGACCCGCGCGCCGCGGAGAACCCGTTGGTTCGCGGCGAGATGGGAGTGCGGTTCTACGCCGCGGCTCCCATCACCACGTCGGACGGATATCGGCTGGGCACCGTGAACGTGCTCGACACCCGGCCCCGTCAGATCCCCGAAGCAGGGCTGGCCACCCTCTGTGACCTGGCCGCGATCGTGATGGACCAGCTGGAGCTGCGCCTCTCGGCACTGCACACCATCCGCGCCGAACGACAGTTGCGGGACCGAGCGGAGCAGGACCGGGCCACCATCGAACAGGACCGGGCCACCATCGAGGCCTTCGCGTCCACCCTGCAGCGCACCCTGCTCCCGCCGGCGCTGCCCGACGTGCCCGGCCTGGAGCTGGCCAGCCACTACCACCCCGCCTCGCCCCGCAACGTGGGCGGCGACTTCTACGACGTCTTCCCGCTGCCGGGTGACCGATGGGCCTTCTTCCTCGGCGACGTGTGCGGGCACGGAGCACCCGCCGCGACCCTGACCTCGCTGGCCCGGCACACCCTGCGCGCCGCCGCCTGGCACGACCCACGCCCGGTCAGCGTGTTGTCCGAGCTGAACGCGGCGCTGCTCAACGAGCCCGTCACCCGCGATCATTTCGCCACGGTCATGTTCGGGCTCCTGCAGCCCGACCCCGGCGGGCCCGGATTCCTCGTCACCGTGGGCACCGGCGGGCACGAGCCGGCCTTGTGGATGGCAGCCCAGGGCGGTCGCCGGGACGGCACCGGCGCCGCCGACGTCGTCGAGCTCCGCCCCGAGGGCGGGATGCTCGTCGGTGCGGTGGCGGACGCCCGGTTCACGGCCTGCAGCGCGCGCCTGGGGCCCGGGGAGACCCTGCTGCTCTACACCGACGGGCTCACCGACACCCCGGTCGACGGCACCCCCTTCGGGCAGGAGGGCCTGTCGCGCTTCCTCGCGGACCGGATCGGTTGCACCGCAGCCACACTCGTCGCCGACCTCGCGACCCGCATCGGGCGGTTCACCCCGCCGCCCAAGGACGACATCGCGTTGCTGGCGATGAGCGTGCCGCGCGGGCAGGACTGATTTTCTCCCCGGAGGACCGCCGGCAGCACGAGCCGGCACACGACATCCACGAGCCCGACGTGGCGACGTCGAACATTTGTTCTACGATCACGCTGGTCGATGCAGCCGTACACCCGGTCCGCCGGGGCTCACGAGAGGGAACCCGACGCAGCGATGAACGTCGACAAGACCAAGGACCAACCCGGCGCCGCCGCGTCCTCCGCCACCGGCGCCGCCTCGACGAGCGAGCCGAAGCGCCGGCGCGGCCGTCCCCCGGCCTCCGCGGCACGCACCACCCGGGTCGTCGAGCTGACGCTCACGGTCAGCGGCACCGCCGACGGCGACTGGCAGGCCGACCTGAAGCAGGGCGCCACCTGGATCACCCGCGCGCTGCCGGTCAGCGCGGCCGACGTGTCGCGGGCCGCGGGTGAGCTGCACGCCGACCTGTCCGGGCCGATCGAGAAGATCATCGGTGCGGCCCGCGCGCAGCGTGAGGCCCGGGTCGCCGAACTGGAGGCGGAGCTGGAGCAGGCGAGGAAGGCCCTGGCTGCGTTCGAGGAGTGAGCGACGGCGGCCCGGATCGAGGTGCGTACAGTTCTTCGCGGCCATTGCGGCGGACGGGCGAGGAGCGGGAACGGTTGTGACCACGACGGAGCAGGACCGGAGCGTGGGCGCGGCCACGGGCATCGATCCGGCCGACCTCGACACCTGCCTGCGGGTGCTCGCCCGCATCGATGAACTGCCGATCGAGCATCCCGACGCCGTCCAGGTCCGCCGGGCCACCGCCGGGATCTACAAGTCGGTCCGGAAGCGACGCCGGGCCGCCAAGCGCGACGCCGTCACCGCCGCCGACAACGCCGTCACGGCGGCGACCGCCACGGGCGCGCCGGGCCGCATCGACGACGAGACCCAGGGCCTTCCGCTGGTCTCGACCGCGATCGGGGCGACCGCGGGCACCCTCCTGCGCGCCCGCTCCTGCTACACGTGCAAGCAGCGCTACCACGTGGTCGACGCCTTCTACCACCAGCTCTGCCCGCCCTGCGCGGCGCTGAACCGGAGCAGGCGCGACGCGCGGACCGACCTCACCGGCCGCCGCGCGCTGCTCACCGGGGGCCGCGCCAAGATCGGGATGTACATCGCGCTGCGGCTGCTCCGCGACGGCGCGCACACCACGATCACCACCCGCTTCCCCAACGACGCCGTGCGCCGGTTCACTGCGATGCCCGACAGTGCCGACTGGCTGCACCGGCTGCGCATCGTCGGCATCGACCTGCGGGACCCGGCCCAGGTCGTCGCGCTGGCCGACACGGTCGCGGCGGCCGGCCCGCTGGACATCCTGATCAACAACGCCGCGCAGACGGTCCGCCGCTCCCCCGGCTCCTACTCGGCCCTGGTGGACGCGGAGCGGGCGCCGCTGCCGGCCGGGGACCTTCCCGAGGTCGTCACGTTCGACCACATCAGCGACGCCCACCCGGCAGCCCTCACGAGCAGCCTGGCCGACCACCGCAGCCCGCACGCCCTCACCGAGCTGGCGCTGACGGCCCGCAGTGCCTCGCCGGACCGGATCGCCGCCGGGACGGCCGTCGACGCGGGTGGGCTGCTGCCCGACACCGCCGAGGTCAACAGCTGGACCCAGCGGGTGCACGAGGTCGACCCGATGGAGTTGCTCGAGGTGCAGCTGTGCAACCAGACCGCGCCGTTCATCCTCGTCAGCCGGCTGCGACCGGCGATGGCGGCGGCCCCGGCACGGCGGAAGTACGTGGTCAACGTCTCCGCGATGGAGGGCCAGTTCAGCCGCTCCTACAAGGGGCCGGGCCACCCGCACACCAATATGGCCAAGGCGGCGTTGAACATGCTCACCCGCACGAGCGCCGCGGAGATGCTCGAGCGTGACGGGATCCTGATGACCGCGGTGGACACCGGGTGGATCACCGACGAGCGCCCCCACCCGACCAAGCTCCGGCTCGCCGACGAGGGCTTCCACGCCCCGCTGGACCTCGTCGACGGCGCCGCGCGGGTCTACGACCCGATCGTGCGCGGCGAGGCGGGCGAGGACCTGTTCGGCTGCTTCCTCAAGGACTACGCGCCGTCGAACTGGTGACGGCCACCTGCCCGGGCCGTCGGTGCCCCCGGCTAGGTTCCCGGTGTGCTCCATGTGCACCGCGCGGAACGCGCCGACCGGCTGGCCGACGCTCTCGCCGAGGTGCTGCGCACCCCGCTGACCGACCCCTTCACCGCAGAGATCGTCGCGGTGCCGGAGCGGGGCGTGGAACGGTGGCTGGGACAGCGGTTGTCGCACCGGCTGGGCACGACCGAGGGCCGCGGTGACGGCGTCTGCGCACACGTGTTGTTCCCCTCTCCCGCGGCCGTGGTGTCGGCGGTGATCGGCGACGCGACCGGTGTCGAACCCGACGCCGACCCGTGGCGCCCGGCGCGCGCGGTGTGGCCGTTGCTGGAGCTCATCGACGCCGCTGCGGGCGAGGCCCGGTTCGCAGCGCTCAGCGCGCACCTCGGCGCCGCGGTCGACGGCCCCGCCGGCAACGGCGCCGGACCCGATCACCGGCGCGGCCGCCGTTATGCCGTGGCGCACCGGCTCGCGGAACTGTTCGCCGCCTACGCCGCGCACCGGCCGGGGATGCTGCGCGCGTGGCAGGACGGCGCCGACATCGACGATTCCGTCGACGCCCCCGGCCCCGACGCCGCGCAGCCGCTGCCCGACGACCTGAACTGGCAGCCGGAGCTCTGGCGGCGGCTGCGCGAACACCTCGGCACGCCCGGCCCCGCCGAGCGGCTCGAACGGGCCTGCGCCGCGCTGCGCGCCGACCCCGGCCTCGCCGCCCTCCCGCCCCGGCTGTCGTTGTT
>NZ_JAAXKZ010000174.1 GCF_012911875.1 Pseudonocardia bannensis
CGGCGGGGCCGGCCGGGCTGGAACAGCCGGCGAGGGTCAGGCCCGCCAGCAGGGCCGCGCTCAGGGTGCGGGTCATGGTGGTACGTGCGGTGGTGCTCATCAGAGGTCTCCGGGTGCGTGTGATCGGCTGAGGGAACCGGGTGATCGGTTCTCCTCAGCGCCGCAGCACGCAGAGTTGGGCGAGTCGCCGGGGTACCGGTGGAGGCGGGCCGCGCGGCCGGATGCGGATTCCGGCCGGGCGGCGGGGAGCGAGCGGAGCAGTCCGCAGCAGGCCGAGGAGCACGGCCGCGGCCACCAGCAGGCCGATCGCGGTGAGCACCGCGAGGCACAGGTGCAGCAGGTCCTTGTGCTCACCGTGCTCACCGTGCTCATCGTGCAGACCGGCCGGGGCGGGTGCCGCCTCGGGAGCCGGGTGCGCGGCGGGCGCGACCGGGTCGGCGGCGCCCGTCGCCGCGCCGTGCCCGTCACCGGCGACCGGCAGCTGGTGCATGCCGACCAGCCCGGCGAGCAGCGCCAGCACGATCGCGACACGGATCGGCCACGTTCGCGGCGGTCGCCCCGTGAAGATCATCGGAATCGACCATACCGGACATGTCCCGCGCCGGTGCGCGACATCCGGCTCCGGGGCCGGACTGCCGCGCACCGGGGATCGGGACCGCTTCCGGGCGGCCGGGCCGGGCCGGCCGCGGGGGACGGTCAGGCCTTCGGTCCGCCGGCGACGTAGATGACCTGCCCGGACACGAAGCCCGCCCCCTCGCTGACCAGGAACGACACCGTGTGCGCGATGTCCTCGGGCTGCCCGGCCCGGGCCACCGGGATCTGCGCGGCCCGCGCGGCCACGTAGGTCTCCCAGTCCTCGCCGATCCGCTCCGCGGTCGCCTTGGTCATGTCACTGACGATGAACCCGGGCGCGATGCAGTTGGCCGTGACCCCGAACTTGCCCAGCTCGATGGCGAGGGTCTTGGTGAAACCCTGCAGCCCGGCCTTGGCCGTGGAGTAGTTGGCCTGCCCCCGGTTGCCCAGCGCCGAGGTGGACGACAGGTTGACGATCCGCCCCCACTTCGCGGCGACCATGTGCTTCTGCACCGCCCGGCTCATCAGGAACGACCCGCGCAGGTGCACCCCCATCACCGTGTCCCAGTCCAGCTCGGTCATCTTGAACAGCAGGTTGTCCCGGGTGACCCCGGCGTTGTTGACCAGCACCGTCGGCGCCCCGAGCTCGGCGGCGACCCGGGCCACCGCAGCCTCGACCTGCTCGACATCGGCCACGTCCGCCCCGACCGCCAACCCCCGGCCCCCGGCCGCCTCGATCGCCTCCACCGTGCCCTCGGCGGCCGACTCCTCCAGATCGATCACCGCGACGGCGAACCCGTCACGGGCCAGCCGCTCCGCGGTGGCGGCACCGATGCCGCGGGCGGCCCCGGTGACGATCGCGACGCGGGACTGGGGCTCGCTCATGCTGTTCTCCTCCGTGTACTCCGACCGATACGGCGCAGCACCGTCCGACAGCCCTGGCCGGGCCGGGGGGCGCTGGGCCGATCGTCGCACCCGGCGGGTCGTTCAGAACGCGCCGGGGCGGATCTCACCCGGCGTCCGCGGGAGCAGGCCCTGCGCCGTCCGTCGGGCGGCCGCGGCGAGCCCGAGGGCACGCCCGGTGCGGACGTCGTCGGGCTCGCCGGTCAGGTTCTCGGTCACGAGCAGCGCGGCCGAGGACGCGGCCGCGGCGGCCAGCAGCGCGCCGGTCGCGGCGTCCCCGCGCAGCCGCGGGTTGCCCTCGCGGGCGAGGCCGGCGGCGAGCCGGGTGATCTCCCGTGCCACGGTGGCGACGTCGAGCGGGACGTCGACGGTGTCGTCGAGCGCCTCACGCAGCCGTGAGGGCCACATCCAGGGGTCGTCCTCGCGCGGGGTCCGCGCGGCCGTCCGAAAGGCGCGGTAGGCCGCCACGTCCGCGTCGGCCAGCGCCGCCGCGACGGCTCGCAGCTCGTCGGCGCGGGCGGCGGCCCCGGCCGCGCCCGCCGCGCCGGGACCGGCGAAGCGCGCCGCCATCGCCGTGAGCGCCGCGGCGAGGGCGGTGGTCAGCGCCGCGGCGGCGCCACCGCCGGGAGCCGCGGTTCGTCGGGCGACCGAGTCGAGCAGTTCCGCGACGCTCAGGTCCAGCAGGCTCGGGCTGGTGCGGTCGTCGTCCACGTGCGGGCCTCCTCGGGGCGGCACAGCGCCGCCGGTCCCGCGGGATCCGGCGGCGCTGTGACAGGGTCAGGCCACGGGGATGTTCAGCTTGTCCGCCGCTGTCCGGACACCCTCGACCCGGTTCCTGATCTTCTGGAAGGCCACGTCCCGGGCGTAGTCCGGGGAGCCGTGGCTGGGCTTCTCGTCGATGCTGAACGGGGAGAAGCCGCAGTCGTCGGTGGCCCCGAGCTGTTCGCGGGGAATGAAGTTGGCCGCCCGGATCAGTGCGTCGGCGACCTCCTGCGGGCCCTCGATGCGCGGGTTCAGCGGGTTGATCACACCGACGTAGGCCATCTGCGTGACCCCGTTCGCGTCCGACCGCAGGTGCTTGCCGATCGACTCGTAGACCGGGTCCTTGTCGCGCTCACTGGCGAGCTGGATCAGGAAGTAGCCCGCGTTGATCCGGAACATGGACGGCAGCAGGTTGTTGTAGGGCACGTCCGCGGAGTGCACGGAGTCCCGGTCGCCGCCGGGGCAGGTGTGGAGACCGATGTCGACGCGCTCCTCCGGGGTGAACCGGTCGAGCACCCGGTTGTTCAGCTCGATGAAGTGCGGCAGCATCCCGGCCCCGGTCCACGGGTTGCGCGGATCGGCCCGGGTCGCGAGCCGGCCCTCGGTGAAGTCCACCGACACCCGCGCCGCGCCCGCCTCGAAGGCCTTGCGGATGTCCTTCTCGGTCTCGTTGCAGAGGTCCTCCTCGAACTGCTCGCGCGAGTAGCCGGGGACCTCCTCGTGCAGCGGGTAGAGCAGCGCGAGCATCGAGGGGGCGATGACGGCCTGCTTCATCGGCCGGTTCGCGATCTCCAGCGACCTGCGCAGCGAGTCCGCGGCCCAGTTCTTGTACCGGAACGGACCGCCGACCAGCCGCGGGAGCTGCCGGTGGTGGCCGTCGGCGAAGATCGCGAAGAACTGGCCGTTCTCACCGGAGAGGTTGTCGGCCAGGCCGGTGCCGGCCAGGGTGTCGGTGATCGGATAGGTCGCGAAACTGGACCAGCGCTGCTCCCCGTCGGAGATGATCGGCGAGCCCGTCTCCTCGAAACGCCGGATCGAGTCGCGCACCGCCGCTTCCTGCTCGACCTCGAGCTGGTCACGGCCGATCTCGCCGGCGTCGTAGCGCGCGTACGCCGCCTGCAGGGTCGAGGGCCGGGGCAGCGAACCCACCGGCTCGGTCGGGATCCCGGTGCTCGTCCGCGGGTCGTAGCCGCTCATCGCGGTGATCTCCTCAGCTCGAGGGCGTGGCTCTGGCTCCCGTACTGCCGATCGCGGCCACCGGTCACGGCCGAGGCGAACCGCAGACTTCACCGCCGCGTGCTGTCGAGGGCCGCCGGGGTGACGAGACATGCGATCTCGTTACGCGGCGGGAACGTACCCGCGTGACGCAGGTCACGTCAACGAGCGACGAGGTCCGCTGCACCCAGGCCTCCAGGACTCCACGGACGCCGGGGACGCGGCCCGCGCCGGGTTCCTCGCGGTCGTCAGCCGAGGCGGTGTCCCGGACTGGGACTCCCCCTGCCCCGGCCGGCGATCTACGGTGGCTCCTGACCCACCGGCCCGGCGAGCGGAGCACCCCACATGTCCAGCGAGAACGCACCCACGAAGATCGGCAACGTCCTGCACCCCGTCGCCGACGTGGGTGCCGCCGTGGCGTTCTACCACGACACGTTCGGGCTCGGCCTGAAGTTCGCCGACGGGGACCGCTACGCCGCGCTCGACGCGGGGAGCACGACGCTCGCGCTGGCGGGCCCGGAGGAGGACGTCACCGGCGGGGTACCGGCCGCGTCGTTCAAGGTCGCCGACGTGGCGGCGGCGCTGACCGCGATCACCGATGCGGGCGGATCGGTGATGAGCGGCGCCGAGCAGGGCCCCCACGAGGTCCGGGCCGTGGCCAGGGACCCGTGGGGCAACACGTTCGTCGTCTACGGCCCCCGCTGAGCCCGTGCCCCGTGCGACGACCGACGACCGCGTCGCCCTGCACTGGGAGGAGACCGGCAGCGGCGAGCCGCTGCTGCTGATCCACGAGTTCGGCGGGGACTCCCGCTCCTGGCACCCGCAGGTCGCGCACTTCGCGCGGCGCTACCGCTGCCTGGTCTACAACGCCCGCGGGTACCCGCCGTCGGACGTCCCCGCCGATCCCGGCGCCTACAGCCAGCAACGGGCGGTGGCCGACGCCGTCGCGGTTCTCGACGCGGCCGGCGTGGACACCGCGCACGTCATCGGCAACTCGATGGGCGGCTTCTGCGCACTGCACCTGGGGCTGCGGCATCCGGACCGGGTGCGCTCGCTGGTCGTCGCGGGCTGCGGGTACGGCGCACACCCCGATGCCGCCGACGCGTTCCGCGCGACGTCGCAGGACCTGGCCGCCCGCTATGACACCGACGGCGCCGTCGAGGTGGCACGCAGCTACGGCGCGAGCCCGGCCCGGCTGCAACTGCGCGCCAAGGACCCGGCCGGGTACGCCGAGCACCTGCGGATCCTCGCCGAACACGACGTGACCGGGGCCGCGCTGACCATGCGCGGGGTGCAGGCAGCCCGGCCCTCGCTGTACGCGCTGCGCGACGAACTCGCCGCGATGGCGGTCCCGACGTTGATCGTGGCCGGCGACTGCGACGACGACGTGCTCGACGCCGACCTGATGCTCAAACGCACCCTGCCCCGCGCCGGGCTGGCGGTGCTCCCCCGGTCCGGGCACCTCACCAACCTGGAGGAACCGGCCCTGTTCAACGGTCTGGTGGAGCAGTTCCACGCGCAGGTGGCCGCCGGTCGCTGGGCGTAGGAACGGACCGGCACGGCAAGCGGGCTCAGCGGCGGCGCGGGCGCGAGGCACAGGCGATGCAGGTGGTGGTGGCGGGGAGCGCCTCCAGCCGGGCGTCAGCGATCTCGCCCCCGCACCGCTCGCAGCGGCCGTAGGTCCCCGCCCGCAGCCGCTCCTCGGCCCGGTCGAGCGCCTCCAGATCGTGCCGGACACCGTCGAGCAGGCTCTGCACCGACGCCCGCTCGAACGCGATCGTCGTTCCCTCGGGGTCGTGCTCGTCGTCGTGGGTCGTCAACGCCGACGCCTCGACGATCGCGTCGAACTGGCGCGTCAGCGACTCGCGGCGGGCCAGCACGTCGGCACGTGCGGCCGCCAGCCACCCGTGCGCGCTCCGCTCGTCCACATCTGTCTGAACGGGGGCGCACGGTCCGCTGTTCCCGCAGATCAGAGCGGGTTCACGGATTACCCTGGTGCCGTGGTGAGCCGGATGATCGCCGTCGCCGTCGACTGTCACGACAGCGAACTGCTCACGGCCTTCTGGTCCCGGGCGCTCGGACGCGGGACGGTCCGGCGGTGGGCCGACCCGCGGGGACTGCACTACGTCCAGCTCGACGGCGAGGGCCCCGGCGCGGCAGCGCTGCTGTTCCAGCCGGTGGCCGAGCCGCGGGCCGGCAAGAACCGGCTGCACCTGGACATCGCCCCCTCCGACGGGGAGTCACAGGCGGGCGAGGTGGCACGGCTCGTGGCGCTGGGCGCCCGAGTGGTCGCCGACGAACCGGATCTGCCGTGGGTGGTGCTGGCCGATCCGGAGGGCAACACGTTCTGCGTGCTGCCGCCGCGCACTGCATGATGAGGCCCGCTGACGGGCGACGACCCGGAGCACGAGGCGTCCGCGATGCGGATCGCGAGCGCGACCTGCAGCGGCTTCCCGGCGGGGCCGGGGCGATCGCGAGTCCGGACGCCACGTCACGCATCCCGGACCGCGCACACCGGGGCCGTGATCCCGGTCGGCGGCTCGGCGTCCCCCGGGGACGGCGAAGCGGCGGACGATCACCGATCAGCGTGCTACCCGAGCAGCGGCTCGGCCACTCGACGGGTGTGCACGGTGACCCCGCCGCGCGGACGGCCGCCGGACAGTCTGGCCACCCGCAGCAACACGTGCATCCACATGTTGAACTGCACCTCCTTGGCCAGCCGGAGCCGGTTGTACAGCAGGTGCGAGAGCCGGTCGCCCGGGCGGGCCCAGGACTCGATCTCGAACCGCAGCGTGTCCCCGTCCGGCCGCAACCGGAACTCGATCTGTCCGGCTTCCAGGTGCCCGCCCAGCGTGGCGAAGCGGAACCCGGTGTCGTCCACGGCCACCACCCGGACCGGGCCGTCCCACGGGCCGGGCAGCCGGATCAGGAACTCATCGCCCTCGGCCATCGGTCCCGGCCCTCCACGGGTCTGCTTGAACACGGCGAACTCCGAGGGCGACCACCGGTTCGGGTCGGACGCGATCTGCCGCATCAGCTTCTCGGCGTCGCACCGGGGGTCGGCGATGCACACCTGGTAGCGGCGGTGCAGCAGCGGTCCGTGGCCCTCGCCGATCCGCTGCACCCGTTCGTCGGTGTGCGCGGCGGGCAGGTCCGGTGGCAGATCCTCGGCCCCGCCCTCCTCATCGACACGGTGGATCGGCGTGGTCCGCCACAGGTAGCGCCACGAGACCAGGGCGAGCCCCAGGGGCCAGCGCACCAGCGCTGCCACCCGGCGGTCGCGACGGGTCCCGGTCGCCGCCGTGCGGCACAGCAGAGACATCCGGGCATGAAAACACGACCGGCGGGGAACGTGCCGGATGTGACGGTCGGGAAGCTCCTGCACCGCGGCGGTGTCCGCGCGGTCCACCTGCAAGCCGTATCGCTGGCGTCCATCGGCCTGTGCGTCGGGCTCTGGATCCGGGCGAAGACCGTGGACCAGGACGAGCGTGGCAACGCCGAGCGCCGGGCCCTGTTCGTGGGGCTGTGGCCGCCGATGTTCTGGCTGATCGCGCAGTCCGTCCGGGAGTACGAGCGGGGACGGTCCCGCTGAGGGCCGCCGACCTCGTCGCCGAGCTGGCCGAGCTCCGCGACCGGGACGTCAACTACGACGAGTCCGACGCTCCCCGGCATGCCGGTGACCCGCGCTGGCACGTCGACTCCGGCTACGCCGTGCTGGGCACCGAGCCTCCCGGACCGCCGACGCCCGGCGGGGTCTGGGAGACCGCCTGCGCCCTGGTGCAGGGCTACGAGTTCACCGATCACCGGTTGCTGCGCGGCGTCTTCCGTCCGGAGGATCCGCTGCTCGGCAGGGACATGCTTCTCGAGGGGCGCTACCTCGCCCTGCGGTTCTACCTCGGCGTCCGCGTCACCGACGTCATCGACGCCGAGCGTGCGGGCCCGAACGGCCGGGAGCGGGTGTGGGGGTGGACCTACCGCACCCTGCAGGGGCACCTGGAGCAGGGCAAGCTCAGCTACGAGGTGGCGAAAAACCTCGAGACGGGCGCCGTGACGTTCTGGATCCACGCCTACTCGCGGCGCGGACCGATCCCGAACCCGATCATCCGCCTGGGCTTCCGGCTGTTCGGCCGCGACACCCAGCTGCGCTTCTACCACCGGGTGGGCCGGCGGATGCACCGGCTCGTGCAGGACCACCGGCAGGGGGCGCCGCTCCCGGGCCCCGTCCCGCTCCGGGACGGGAGCGCGATCGCACCCTCGACCACTCGGATGCGCTGGTGGGATCCGATCGCCCTACCGGTACGTCACCCGGGACGGTGACGCTCCAGCGCGCCGCGCAAGCCCGGACCAAGTAGCGTCGCGAGCCGTGCCCGACATCACCCAGCTGATCCTCGATGATCACGAGTGGTTCCGGCGGGAGTTCGCCGCCCTCGACGACCTGCGGGCCCAGACCCCGATGGACGCGGACGCACTCCGGAGCGTCTGGGAGCCCCTCGCCGCCCGCCTGGACGTGCACGCGATCGCGGAGGAGGAGATCTTCTACCCGCAACTGCTGCGTCACGGTGACGACGCCGAGGACGAGACCCTCGACGCCATCGGCGACCACAACGACATCCGTGACGGCGTGCACGACGCGGCGCGGCACCCGATCGGCAGCCGCCCGTGGTGGGAGGCCGTCGGGCGGGCCCGCGTCGCCAACGACGAGCACATGGGCGAGGAGGAGAACGAGGGCCTCGCCGATTTCCGGCTGAACGCGCCCAGTGGGCTGCGCGAGTCGCTGGGCAAGCGGTTCGCCGAGTTCATGACGCGGCACGAGACCACCCGGGCCCTGGACACCGGGGACAAGGACCCGGAGCGCTACGTGCGCGACATCGAACGCGAGATCGACCCGCCGGACGACCGCACCGTCGACGGGTCACTGGGTATCGGCAGCCTGAAGGGGCGATGAGCGTGACACCTGTGGACCACCTGCTGCGCGACCTCGCGCCGATCCCGCCCATCGCGTGGAAGGAGATCGACGACGAGGCCCGCGAGCGGCTCACGCCGCTGCTGGCCGGGCGCCGGCTCGCCGACTGGACCGGCCCCGGTGGCTGGAAGCACTCCTCGGCCGACCTCGGCCGCACCACCCCGCTCGACGGCCCGCCGCCGGGTACCTCGGGTGCGGGTGTCCTGGCCCGGCAGCGCCGCGTGCTACCCCTGGCGGAGTTCCGGGTCCCGTTCACGGTGGACCGCCGGGAGATCGAGGACGTGCAGCGCGGCGCCGCCGACCCCGAGTTCGACGACCTCGCCCGGGCCGCCCGGCAGGCCGCCGAGATCGAGAACCGGGCCGTCTTCCACGGGTGGCCCGCCGCCGGCATCGAGGGCATCGTCGCGGTCTCGCCGTACCCCGCGCCCGCGCTGGGCACCGACGCCCAGGCCTACCCCGGCATCGTCGCCCGCGCCGTCGAGACGCTGCGCCTCGCCGGGATCGAGGGCCCGTACGCGCTCGCGATCGGGCCGGACGGTTACACCCGCATCGTGGAGACCACCGAGCACGGCGGCTACCTGCTGTTCGATCACCTGAAGCGGATCCTCGGCGGTGCGATCGTGTGGGCGCCCGGGGTGGACGGCGCGGTCGTGATGAGCCAGCGCGGTGGCGACTTCCTGCTCGACGTCGGGCAGGACCTGTCCATCGGCTACAGCCACCATGACGCCGACACCGTGCACCTCTACCTCGAGGAGAGCTTCACGTTCCGGGCCGTCGAGCCGGACGCGGCGATCGCGCTCGGCTGAGGGAACCGCGGCCGGCGCCCGGCTCGTGGGCGCCGATTGCGACAGACGGCCGTCGACGGCTGACCAGGGCGTCGGTGAGCATGGCTGGCGTCCGGCGGGCGGACAGGCAGGCAGGTGGTCGCATGGCGTTCCGTCGTCCGGGTCGAGGTTCACGGGGTCGAGGTTCACGGGGTCGAGGGCGCTGGGGTCGGGCGGCGGTCGCACGGGCCGTCCGCGCGCTGCTGCTGACCCTGACCGTGGCGGCCTGCGGGACCCCGCCGGAGGAGCGCCCGTCCACCCTCCCGC
>NZ_JAAXKZ010000175.1 GCF_012911875.1 Pseudonocardia bannensis
GAGTCGCCGTAACCCCCGTTGCCACCGGCGCCCCCGTCACCACCTCGGCCACCACCGCCCCCGTAGCCGCCGGCACCCCCGTGACCGCCGTTGCCGGCGGCCCCGCCGCCGTCGGGACCGGCGGGCCGGGTCGAGCCGGTGGTCCCGGGCGCACCGGGGGTCCCCGGCGCGCCCGTCGGACCACAGGACGACGCGATGATCAGCGGCGCGACGCAGAGGGCCGCGGCCGGCCACCACCGCCGGCCGGGCAACCGGGGCGAACGCATGGACCGACCTCCTAGTTGCCGGGTGACATACCCGGTGCGGGCCCGATGTCGCGGGCGGCCCGCACCGCGCGGTTCACCTCGGCGACGGCGCGCGCGACGTCCGGCACGGGCGGCGCGAACAGGACCAACGGCACCGGCGAGCCCGCGCCGATCTGCTGACGCGGCGCCCGCTGCACCGGAGCGGGCCCTGACCGGGCGGCGGAACCGCCGTCCCGGGCCCCGGTGGGCGCGGCGGGGCGCGGCCCGGCTCCGGTCCGGCCGCGATCCGGTGAGGTGGCGGCGGGAGCGGGACCGGACTCCGGCGCCGTCGCCCGAGCCGAACCGGCAGCCGGCGACGCGGCGGCGTGAGCAGCGTCCTGCGGCCGGCACGCGGCCGGCCCGGTCCGGCCGTCCACCGCCCCGACACCGTCGGTCGACGGCGGGGACGCCGCACCCTCGGACCTGGTGGCTCCCGCGGTGGAGCCGGGCCCGTCAGCCGGCCCGCGCTGGGCGGCGCCCGCCCGGGGCGCGACCGACACGACCACGATCCCGGCCACCGCGGCCACGACGAGCCGACGCTGCAGCCCCGGGCGCGCCGCGGTGACGCCGTCGAGCAGGGCGGCCACCAGGGTGGCCAGCAACGGCGCGACCAGCAGCAACGCCGTCGAGCCGTGCTGACCCGGCATCGCCACGCAGACCAGGAATCCACCGGCGGCGGCGGCGGCCGGCCGCAGCCGCGGCCACCGCTGCCAGATCACCCCGAGCAGCGCGGCCCCGACGAGCACCACCGGCAGCAGCGACTCCGCGACCGGCCCCGACCCGGTCACCGACAGCGGGCGGTCCCCCGTCGCGACCACGGTGACCGCCACCGCAGCACCCAGCCACGCCCCGGCGAGCAGGCGCGCCGGCACCCGCACCCGCGACCCGCTCACCAGCGCGCACGCCCCGTAGGTGAGCAGCCCCATCGCGGCCAGGGGCGCGGTGAGCACCCCGATCGCGGCGGCGGCGACACCCAGTACCCGGTCCGTCCCGCCGCGTCCGACCAGCGCGACGGCCACCGTCAGCCACACCGCAGCGAGCGCCCCCGGGTCGACCGATCCGCGCAGCGAGACGACCGCGCACAGCGCCACGGCCAGCGCGGCCGCCGGAGCGTGCAGCCCGAGCCGGCGGACCACCGGCCACAGCGCCAGACACCCGGCCAGCCCGACCACGAGCGCGACGAGCCGCGCACCGTCCACCGCGACCGCAGACGTGAGCCCCGACAGGAGCGCCTCCAGCGCCGCGAGCTGGTGCACCGCCACGGCGTCCGGCCAGGCCGGCAGGGCCACCCCGCCACCGACCGCGGACGACGCAGCGGCGAGGCCGGCTTCACCCTCGGTGAGGATCCGCGAACCGAGGCCGGCCAACACGACACCGGCCAGCAACCCGGCCGCGAGAACGGCCAGCGTGAACCAGCCGGCCACGGCGGTCCGCGCGGCGATCTGTGCCGGGGAGGTGGTGTCGCGACCGAGTCGTCGCAGGACCGCCGTGGCGACTGCACGGGCCGTACCGACGGCGACCATCGCGAGGCCGGCCCACGGCAGGACCAGCAGGACCACCTGGAGGACGCCGAGAGCCCCGGCCGCCACCTGTCCGGCCCGGACCGCGTCCGCGATCCCGCCCGCGAGGGTGACCAGCGAACGCCACACCATCGGCAGGACCAGCGGTACGACGACCGCGATCAGCACGACGAAGTACAGCAGGAACGGGATGACCAGCAGAACCCACACGGTGATGAGCCGCCGGGTCCAGGGCTTGAGGGCGGCGACCCGGGGGTGGGCCGGCCGGCCGGGGAGCATGCTGCTCACCACGGGGCCGAGCAGGCTGAACAGGTCCGGCACGCCGGCCAGGTCGCTGAGGATGTAGTAGCCGTCCAGCCGGAGCGAGGGCAGGAACTGCCACATCGTCTGGACGTGCAGCAGGACGATCGTGGCCAGCAGCCACGGCTCTGCCGTGGCCAGGTAGGCCACGGCCAGCCCGGCGAGGAACACGACGTTGAAGTAGATCCCGCCGAGGTCCGTGCGCAGCCTGCCGACCCGGTCCAGCCGGTAGGCGTCGGTGACCGTGCTGTACATCGCCGGCCACACGAGGTAGATCCCCACGCCCATCGCCCCGGGCCGGGCACCCCCGTAGCGGCAGGCCGTGACGTGCCCGCACTCGTGGAACACCGCGAAGACGAAGGCGGTCCCCAGCACCAGCAGGGTCAGAGCCGGCCGGTGGATGAGCGCCTGCGCGCTCGGCAGGAGCCGGCCGAACCCGCCCTGCAGGGCGATCACCACGTCGAGTGCCGCCAGCGCGACCAGCGCGCCGACCACGACCGGTGGCCAGAACAACGGCCGGAAGAAGCCGGCGACGGCCCAGGAGACGCGCGGCGACACCACCTTCGCCCGGTAGCGCAGCGCCAGCAGCGGGTCCGGTCGTACCGCGGCGACCACCACGCCGTCGTGGTCCGCCGCGATCAGGCCGGCGGGCCGGAGCTTCTGCTCGACGAGGAAGGCGATCTGCTCCCCCGTGATGTCGCGGCCGAAGCCGGCGCCGACCCGGCTCGCCAGTTGCTCGACGTCGCGTCGCCCGTCGATGTCGGCCAGCAGCAGGAACAACAGCCGCGGGAGCTGGATGACCTGGCCGTCGGCTCGCGCGACCAGGTACTGCTGTTCCTGGAACCCCGACCCCTGGTATTCGCCGATGAGCTCGGTGCCCTCGGCCAGCCGGGGCGTGGACGGGCGCTCGGTTCGGGGCTCGGGCAGTCCCCCTTCGGTGGCGATGACCGACACCTCCGTGCCTCCCTGCCGGCCCGGCCCGAGCCGGGGTAGCAGGGGCGGCCTGCGTACCGGCCGCCCCTGCCTGTTCCTCGGGCCGCCGTCCGGCTCTCACCGACAGCGGCTTCCTGTCACCGGCTCAGCACTGCGGCGAGCACGGCATCGCCACCGTTGCCACCACCGCCGCCGTTGCCGGCGATGTTGTACTGGGTGGCATCGCCGAAGACCGCGATGTTGATGTTCAGGAAGTTGATCCCGTAGCCGCCGTCGCCCCCGCCGCCACCGTCACCCCCGCACCCACATCCGGTGATCATGGTCGTGCGTGCGGGCAGCAGCTCGACGTGCTGACCTTCGAGCTCCGCGAAGCTCATCGTGTCCGACATAGCGGCTCTCCCTCAGCTCCGACGGTCTCAGAACTCGAAGTCGAGGGCGTAGGCGTCGCCGCCGGCGCCGCCGTGCCCGCCGTTGCCGGCGCTGTTGTACTGGTAGGCGTCACCGTCGTACGCGACGTTGACGTTGTAGGCGTTGACGCCGAACCCGCCGTCGCCCCCGTCACCGCCGTCGCCACCGATCGCGGTGATCATGGTCGTGCGTGCGGGCAGCAGCTCGACTCGCTGACCCTCCAGCTCGGCAATGCTCAGAGCATGCGACATCGCGATTCCTCCAAGTAAGGTGGCCCGGACGGGCCTCGAAGGGGAGGGGCGCTTGCTGTACCGGTCGCGGTGCTCCACGAATCAGATGCAACCCTGAAGATCCGTACCGGGACGATCCCCTCATCGAATGCGCCACGCCCGCTTTCGGGGTGGCTCGCCCATGGTCGGTAACGAACGGCGCACTGTCACCACTTAGATCGTCGAACCGGTACCTATGATCCCGGCCGGCCGAATTACCTATCCGGCCGCGAAATCACCTACTTCGCCGGCCGATGTCCCGGATGAGAGGAATACGCACTCGGCATGGGCTTCCGGATATTGTCCGTAAGGTCCGGGTACAGGTCCGTGCCCGGTTCAGGAGGGTCGCTACTCGGGGGAGGCCGGAACGACCTGGTCGGCTCAGCCCGGCTCGCCGGTGAGGTCGCGGCCGGGCACAGGCTGCCCGGCGCGCTCCCGGCTCCCCGCCCGGGTGCGCAGCGGGTCCGGCGCGCCGTCCTGCGGGAAGCGCCGCAGAAACTCCTGCTCGAGCGCGACCATCCGCTCGGTGTGCGCCTGCAGGGCCGACTCAGTGCCCTCCAGCAGCGTCTCGTGCCGGGTCTCGTGCAGGTGCTGGAGCTCGCGCCGCAGGTCCTCGTCGTCGAGTTCCTGTGGCGGGATGCCCTGAGGACGGTTCACCATGTCCGCGGACTACCCGGCCTTCCGCCGAGGCATTCACCGGTACCCGGACGGGGCCCGCGCCGATCCCCCGTCACCCGTGCACCTCCGTGCGAGGCGGCCCGGGCGCCGCACGGGCCGCACCCGTAGCCTGTGCGCGATGCGCTCTTCGGCAACGGTCGAGAACCCCCGCAGGCCGGGTACGCAGGACCACGTGCGCCGGGCGTTCACCGGCATCGACGCCTACCGGGCCGCCCGCGTCGGCGAGCTCCTGGGACTCGGGCAGGTGCGCGTGGAGCCGTTGCGATGACCGCCGGGCCGCTGCGTCACGAGGGCGTGCTCTACCGAGACCTCGACGACCTGGTCGCCGCCGTGGCCGAGCCGCTGGCCGCGGCGGTCCGGGGCGACCAGGCCGTGGGGGCGATCGTCGACGCACCCACCGAGCGCGCGCTGCGCGACCGACTCGGGGACGCCGCCGACGCCGTCGTCTTCCAGCCTCCCGAGGAGGCGTTCGCCGAGCCCGCCCAGACCGTGGTCCTGCGACGTGTACTGGAGGCCGCACGGCTGCCCGGCACACGCCGGGCGACCGTCCTCGGGCAGCACCAGCCGTGGATGAACACAGCGGATGTCGCCCTGTGGGACGCGGCCTTCAACGTCGCACTGGCCGCGATCCCGATGACCCTGCTGTGCGCCTGCCCCACGGCGGTGACCGATGCCAGCGCGGTCGTCCGGGCGACGCACCCGGCGCTGCGCTCCGCGGACGGTATCCGGCCGAACCCCGGATACCGGGAACCGCTCGATGTGCTGCGCGACCATCCGCCGGCGGAGCCGGAACCGCTCGGTCCCAGTACGGACGAGACGGCCTTCGGCGCGGCCGACCTGTCCGCGCTGAGACACCGGATGGCCCGGCACGGGGAGCGGGCCGGGCTGGCCGACCGCATCGACGACCTGGTGCTCGCGGTGAGTGAGATCGCGACCAACAGCATCGAGCACGGGGCCGGGTCCGGCCTGCTCCGGGTGTGGACCGCGGCCGGGAACGTCACCTGCGACGTGCTCGACGCCGGCCCGTTCCGCCCGTCTCTGCTCGGCCTCGTTCCGCCACCGCTCGACGGGCACCGCGGCCGCGGCCTATGGACGGCGCGCCTGCTGTGCGATCGCGTGCACCTGTGGTTCAGCGGGGCCGGGACCGGCGTGCGGCTGACCGTCACGGCGTAGCGGGGCGGCTCGCGTCCGGCACTGCTCGATCAGACCTGCGGTGCGGCGGCGCGCCGCTCCGCGACGCGTTAGCGTGGGCGCATGGGATCGTTCAGCCAGGAGCCGCGTACCGAACCCGAGCCGAAGGTCGTCAAGACCGACGCCGAGTGGCGCGAGCAGCTGAGCCCACAGGAGTACCAGGTGCTGCGCCAGGCCGGCACCGAACGCCCGTTCACCGGTGAGTACACCGACAGCAAGACCGTCGGCGTCTACCAGTGCCGGGCGTGCGGCGCCGAGCTGTTCCGCAGCGAGACCAAGTTCGAGTCGCACTGCGGCTGGCCGTCGTTCTTCACCCCGCTGGCCGGCGACGCGGTGATCGAGCGTGTCGACAACAGCCTCGGGATGCGCCGGGTCGAGGTGCTGTGCGCGACGTGCCACAGCCACCTCGGCCACGTGTTCTCCGGTGAGGGCTACGGCACGCCGACGGATCTTCGGTACTGCATCAACAGCATCTCGTTGTCCCTGAAGCCGGACTCCGGACCTACCTCCTGATCACGACCTTCAGCGCGTTGTGCCGGCCGGCCTCGGCGAAGGTGTCGTAGGCCGCCAGCATGTCGTTCAGCCCGAAGTCGTGGGTGCCGAGCAGTTCCGAGGCGATCTTCCCCGAGCGCACCAGGTTGAGCAGCATCGGCACCGTGGTCCCGTCCACGAGACCGGTGGTGATCGTGATGTTCTTGATCCACAGGTCTTCGAGGTGCAACGTCGTCGGCGCGCCGTGGACGCCGATGTTGGCCACCACCCCGCCGGGGCGGACCACGCGGGTGCACAGGTCGAAGGTCTCGGGAATGCCGACCGCCTCGATGGCGACGTCCGCGCCGAGGCCGCCGTCGGTCAGTGCCGCGATCTGCTCCTCGGCGCTGCCGCCGGAGCGGATCGTCTCGTCGGCGCCGAACCGACGGGCGTGCTCGAGCCGGGAGTCCACGACGTCGACGGCGATGATCCGGGCCGCCCCGGCGAGCGCGGCGGTCTGGATCGCGGCCAGACCCACCGGCCCGGCACCCACGACGACGACCACGTCGCCGGGCTTGACCTGTCCGTTGCGTACCCCGACCTCGTAGCCGGTGGGCAGGATGTCGGCGAGGAACAGCACCTGCGCGTCGCTCACCCCATCGGGCACCTTGTGCACGCTCGTCTCGGCGAACGGGACACGCGCGTACTCGGCCTGGGTGCCGTCGACCAGATGCCCGAAGATCCAGCCGATCCCGCCGGTGGCCTGGCAGTGGCTGGGCATGGCGCGCTTGCAGTACGCGCACCGCCCGCACGAGGTGATCGCCGGGACGAGCACCCGGTCGTCGACCGCCAGGCTGCTCACGGCCGATCCGACCGCGACCACGGTGCCGACCGCCTCGTGACCCAGGATCCGTCCCGGCTCGACCGTGGGCACATCGCCCTTGAGGATGTGCAGGTCGGTCCCGCAGATCGTGGTGGTGTCGATCTGCACGACGATGTCGGTCGGGTCGATGGGCTTCGGATCCGCGACGGTGTCCCAGGACTTCTGGCCCGGGCCGTGATAGACGAGTGCCTTCATGAGGTGCCCCCTGTGGCGAGGTGAGCCACCGACGCTAGTGAGACGGGAGTCACACCTAGTCTCACTATGAGACAGCTGCGTAGGCTGCGCGCGTGTCCGCCGAGGCCGCTCCGCCCGTCTACCGCGCTCCGATGCGCTCCCGCCACGACGGCCTGCCGCCGGGTGTCGACCGGGCGCTCGCCGAGGGCCTGTGCGGGATCGGCGGCATCGTCGAGCCCGCGCCCGACGACCTCGACGACGCCGTCGCCCGGCTGGCAGCCCTCTACGGCGACCGGCTCGCGGCCCGGCTCCGGCGCTTCGCCGGCGTCCCCGACGGGGCGTTCGTCTGGACCCGCGACGACGAAGGCCGCTTCCGACTCGGGCGGCTCACGGGTGCCTGGCGCTACGACGACTCGGCGGCCGCCCGCGCCGTCGATCTCGTACACGTCCGCGACTGCACCTGGCTGGCCGGGCCCGTGTCCGACACCGAGGTGCCCGCGGGGACGTTACGCACGTTCGGCCGGGGCGGCCGCAACTTCCAGCGAACCCACGATGCGGGGGTCTCCGAGCAGACCCGCGCGGTGTGGGAGGCGCGTGCTCAGGGCAGCGTCGCGACCAGGTCGCCGGCCTGCACGCGCGGGCCGGTGTAGAACGGGACCTCCTCGCGGACGTGCATGCGCGCCTCGGTCCCCCGCAGGTGCCGCATCAGGTCGACGATCCGGTACAGCTCGTCGGCCTCGAAGGCCAGGATCCACTCGTAGTCGCCCAGCGCGAACGCCGGCACCGTGTTGGCCCGTACGTCCGGGTAGTCGCGAGCCTCCTTGCCGTGATCGGCGAGCATCTTGCGACGGTCGGCGTCGGGCAGCAGGTACCACTCGTAGGAACGCACGAACGGGTAGACGCAGACGTACCGCTTCGGGTCCTCGCCCGCCAGGAACGCGGGGATGTGGCTCTTGTTGAACTCGGCCGGGCGGTGCAGCGCGACCTGGCTCCACACCGGGACCGACGCCCGCCCGAGCGTGGTGCTGCGGCGCAGGTCGGCGTAGGCGGCCTGCAACGACTCCACGTTCTCGGCGTGCCACCAGACCATGTAGTCGGCGTCGGCGCGCATGCCGGCCAGGTCGTAGATTCCACGGACCACGACGCCCTTGTCCGCGAGGGCCTCGAAGAACTCGGTGGCCTGGGAAGCGGCGGCGGTGCGGTCGTCCCCGAGCCTCCCCGGTTCGACCCGGAAGACCGACCACATGGTGTAGCGGATCGTGTCGTTGAGCTCGGCGTAGTCCAGGCGGGCCATGCCCACAATGCTGCCACGTACCCGACCGGCACCCACCGTCCGGTGCGACCCCTCACACCCCCGCGAGTCGCGGTATCCCCGCCCGCGAGTCGCGGCCCATCCGCGCGCGAGTCGCGGTCAGCCTGCGGGCGAGTCGCGGTTTCGCGCCCGGGGTCGGGGTCAGCCGCTGTGCGCGTCGCGGCCGGACGGCACAACCAGCGACGCGGCGACCCGCTCAGCCGCGGCCCGCGCCGTTCCCACACAGGCGGGCACGCCGACCCCATGCAGGGCCGAGCCCGCCACAGCAAGTCCGGGCAGCCCCGCCACCGCCTCCTCGATCATGCGCACCCGCTCGTCGTGGCCGACGGCGTACTGCGGCAGCCCGCCGCCCCAGCGCTGCACGTGGAGCGCGACCGGCGCCGCGGTGATCCCGGTCAGGGTGGCCAGATCGGCACGGGTTCGGGCGACCAGCTCATCGTCGTCGACCTGCAGGGTCGCCGCCTCGCCGAAGCGCCCGAGAGAGGTCCGCAACCGGACGAGGTCGTCGGTGGCCCCGGCAGCGAGATGCCCCCACTTGTTCGACGAGTGCGTCGCGCCCTTGATCGACAGCGGCTCGCCCGCCGCGATGAGCGCGCCCGACGTCGGTGGCAGCGAGGCCGCGTCGGCTGCCCTGTAGGCCAGCGCCACGACGACCGACGACGCCAACTCGATCTCACCCGCAGCGGCGGCCGCGACGGGAGACACGTCGGCGAGCAGCCGTCGCGCCGCAGGTGCCGGTACCGCGAGCAGGACGGCGTCGACGTCGAGAGCCTCCGGCGCCGTGGCCGGGCCGAGAGTGAGCCGCCAGCCGGCGAGGGCCCGCTCCAGCGACCGGACGGTCGTGCCCAGCCGCAGATCCGCGCCTGCGGCGGCAGCCAGCGAGTCCAGCAACACCCGGTACCCGCCGTGCAGGGCGCCGAACACCGGGCCTGCCTGCGCGGGGAGACCGCGACTCGCGCACTCGGACACCGCGACTCGCGCGCGCTCGGACACCGCGACTCGCGCGCGCTCTGACCCCGACTCGCGCACGGGAATACCGCGACTCGCGGGGGGTGGTGCGGGGG
>NZ_JAAXKZ010000176.1 GCF_012911875.1 Pseudonocardia bannensis
AGGCCGGGCACGATGGGCGATCCGCTGGAAGCCCGCCCTCAACGCCTTCGCCATCACCTTCGAAGGCCGAATCGTCCCCTCCACCGCCAACTAGAACGACCGGTTACACCGGAGATCGGACAGTCCCCAGGTCCGCAACCGTGCCGGACTGCGCGACCGCGAGTTCGGACGCTCGGGTGCCGACGCGGAGGGCGCGGGCTGGCAAGGCAGTCATCGGGAGCTTCGCGGTTCACCGGTGGCGGCTGCTGGCCGGGACAAGAGCCTCTGTGCGTCCAGGCACCACACGACGAGCGGAGCGGCGAGTGATGGTGATCGTGGGAGTGCTGGGGTCTGATAAAACGGGCATTCGTGATCTCCCTGCATATGGGGTCGGACCCGGGTGGTAGCCGGTTAGAGGGCCTGGATGATGCGGGCGAGGTGGAAAAGGGTGCGCTCGTCGCTGCCAGCGGTACCGGTTGCGACCAGCTGCAATCCGATGGGCAGCCCGATGCCGGGCGCCGGCAGCGACAACGCCGGCCAGCCGGTGAGGTTGAACGGCAAGGTGAGCTCCAGCAGGGCTGCCGCGACGGTCGTGCGCTCGGTGCCGATCGTCACGAAGGGCTGGGCCAGGGGGGTGGCGCGTGTCCGAGTGGTGGGTGTCAGCAGGGCATCAATGTCGGCGAGGTGCGCACCGAGCCCGGCCGAGAGCTGCCGTGCGGCCCGTTTCGCGGCGAGGTAGTCGCGCCGAGGGTGATCGGCGTAGGAGCGCAGCCCGGCTTGGGTGGCAGGCTGGAAGTCCTCGGCCCGCTCGGCCAGGGCGGCCGCGTGGACGGCGTAGGCCTCGCTGCCGAGGATGGACATGTAGACGGCAGCGAGCTGGTAGATCTGTGGTGTGTCGACGGGGACAACCTGGACTCCTGCCGTGTCCAGGGCGTGGGCGGCGCGGGCCGCGGCGGCCGCAACGGGAGCGTCGAGGAGCGACCAGTACTCGTGCTGGGGAACCCCGACGCGGATCTGGCGTGGCGGATGGACCGGGTCCTGCCTGGCTCCAACGGCGATCACCTCCCAGCCGGCCAGGGCGGTGTAGAGGTCAGCGGCGATCAGGCCGACATGGTCGAGCGATGGCGCCAGCGGAAACACGCCACGGCGTGGCAGGGCTGCCCAGGCGGGTTTGAGGCCGACCACGCCGCACAAGGCGGCCGGGATGCGCACGCTCCCGCCGGTGTCGGTGCCGATCGCGAGCGGGAGGTGACCGGCCGCGACGGCGGCGGCCGGCCCGGACGACGACCCACCGGTGATCCGGGTGAGGTCGTGCGGGTTGCGCGCCGGCCCGGACACCGCCACGTCACCGGTCGGCCCATGCCCGAACTCGTGAGTATGGAGTTTCCCGACCACGATCGCACCGGCGCGGCGTAGCCGCGCGACGACTGCTGCGTCGGTCCGGGCCGGCGCGGCGTCGGCGAGAACCGCGGAGCCGGCTCGGGTGGGCAACCCGGCCACGTCGATGAGGTCCTTCACCCCGACCGCAACGCCGTGCAGCGCACTGCGCGGCCCGCGTCGGCGCAGTTCCGCCTCGAGCTCGGTTGCGTCGCGCAGCGCGCGCTCCTCATCGAGCGCCACCACCGCGTTGTGGGGATCCTGTCGCAGCCTGGCCAGGACCCGCTGGATGTGGTCGACGGGTGTCAGGGTCCCCTCGACGAACCCGACCTGGAGAACGGCCAGGACGCTCGGTGCGCCGGGGCCGGGACCAACCGGGCTGCCGACCGGGCTGTAGAGGGCGTCGTGGGTCATCTCAGCGCGACTCGTCATGGATCGGGTCGCAGGAACGCGTCGCGGACCTCCGAGGACGCGACCGACAGCCGGCCACGTGCAGGAGCAGTGCCGAGCCCGCGGGGCACCAGCGATCGGACCGACGACGACCGGCCCCGCCGGGGGGCCGGGTCACCGGAGCGGGCGGAAGGGTTGCAGCTCGTAGGGCACGTTCCCGCTGACGATGGCGTCGGCGAGCAGTCGGCCGGTGAGCGGGCCGAGCACGATGCCCCACATGCCGTGCCCGCCGGCGGCGAACACCCGCGGCGAGGTCGGCGGACCGGCCAGGGGCAACCCGTCGGGGTGCACGGGCGGGAGTCGACCCATTCGTCCCGGCGCTCGCCGAGATCCACCCCCCACGCAGGAACGGCCTCACGGCGTCGACGATCGCCCGCACCCGGCGCTGGCCGAGGGTCTCGTCGGGGTCGCGGAACTCCATCATCCCCGCGATCCGCAGCCGCTCCCCCAGCAGCGTCCAGGCGATGCGCTTCACTGGCAGATAGACCGGCCCCTCGGGAAGCTGCTCGGCCGCGACGGTGAAGCTGTAGCCGCGCCCGGCCTGGACGGGCACGCGCACCCCGGATCGGGAGGTGAGTTCGGGTAGCCACGCGCCGGTGGCGATCACGACCGCGTCCAGCTCGCCCAGTTCCTCGAGCAGACGCGCGCGTTCGTCCGGGCGGGAGAAACAGACCAGGAACGGGTCCGCCGGCTGGGCCGGGGCCTCGACACCGCCGGCGGTGAGCTCGTCGAAGGCGTCGAGCGCCTGGCGGTTGACGCCCCGGTGGGCGGCCATGCCGCGCCGCCACCGGCGGGTAGTGCTGTTGTGGGCGAAGCCGGTCAGGAACCACGCGATGGCCAGCCCGACCATCCCCGCGCCGACCACCGCGACCCGGTCCGTGCGCCGCGGCGCCCAGGGGAGCTCCTCGAGCGAGCATCGCCACCGCCCGCCGGGCTCAGCAGGTACGACCGCGCCCGCCTGCTGCTGGTCAGGAGCCAAGGGCTGGTCCGTACAGTCGGGCCGATCGACGTCGTTCACCGTTTGCCCTCCTTGCTCTCCTCGGCCTCGATGGGTGCCTCGACGTGCACGGCGCTCAACCAGCCCAGGAAGGCGGCCAGGGCGGCGACGAGAAGGGCCGGGCCGGCGGGTCCCAGGACGAGTAGACCGACGACGAGGACGAGCAGACCGACGACCGGCCAGCTGAAGTGGAACCGACGAGGGCAGCTTCGGCTATGGCTGCTGCGAACGGGCAGCCGATGCTGGCCCTCGCCGAACCGGGTGACGAACTCGGGGTCGTCGGTGCGGAGCTGGCGTTCGACCTCGTCGAGCACGTGCCGCTCGTGGTTGTTCAACGTTGCACTTCTCCTCAACAGTGCTTAATTGTCAGGACCGAAAGTGTTTCGGTCGGTCACCAGTTGGCCGGTGGGTCGCTGGCCGGGAAGGACTGCTCGCCCCACTCCTGGACGATGTCTCGTCCGCTGCGCTCGGATTCGTACGGTTCGACGGAAATCGCAACCGAGATGTCCAGTCCGTGTGTGGTGGCGGCGAGAACCCACGGAGAAGCCGAGGCGTGCCCATTCATGTGGGCACGAGGCGAACCAGAGGCGAGACCCTTGTCAGGCACAACAACTCCACAGGTCGATTCGACCGGATCATGCTCCGGTCGACCGCGCAGCGGCGGCGGTATTGGTGCGCGGCTGACCGTCCGCCGCCGTCACGGAAATGAGGGAATATTTCGGAGGGGCTAGCGGGTGGGCTCGGCCCGATGGTCGGGCCGGCGTTTCCCGGCTGTGTGGAAGCTCGGTTGCGAGTAGGTACGGACGATGTCGGCGAGTTCGCGTGAGCCGGCCATGGGGCGATCGCCCAGCCGTTGCTGCAGCTGCACCCGCAGGCCGCGCCGGTAGCCCGGTTCGAGTCCGCCCAGCGCGCCGTTGTCGACGCCGATGACCAGAGCCCAGCCCGGACAGGTGGGTTGCACCGGACAGCTGCGGCATAGCCTCGGGCTGTCGGCGCCGCGTGGCCGGGGGCCCGACAACGCCGGCCGATCACGCTTCACACAGTGCGCGGCCCGCATCCACCCGTGACGGATGGCGGTGTTCGAAGCCATGATCGGCGCCATCTCATGCCTCGCCTTGCGGGTGCTCACACGGCACGACGACCACCGAGCAGCGGGCGCGGGCAGCGCACCGCAGAGCCAGCGGACGCTCGACACGCTGCGCGGGAAGCTGCCGGGAATGACCGAGAACGAGCAGGTCATCAGGCCGGTCGGCCAGTCGCAGCAGCGTCTCGTCCGGCTCGCCCGGCGTGACCACGAGGCGGATGTCGACGTCGTCGGCGGGCACCGACGCCTGCGCCAGCGCGTGGTAGGCGTCCTGCAGCGCGGGCGGGCCACAGGGGCCACCCGCCCCGGGGGTGTGGTCGTCACGGACGTCGACCGCGTACAGGACTGCGCCGGTGCCGCGGGCCAGTGACATCGCCGTGTCGACGACCCGTGGATGAGCGCCTCGCCCGCCCACGCCCACGATCACACGTGGCCGCACAGCCAGCTCCACAGCACGCACTCCTTTGCATCGGATAGCCATGCAGCGACCCAGGGCGGGTCGCCGAGGCCATGGTGTCGATCGGGACTTGGTGGGCCTGCCGACTGTGGCGCCACAGGGAGGAGGTCGACAGGCCCGGCATCCACCATGCCTGCGAAAGCCCGGCGGGGGCAGGGCGAGGTCCCGCAACCTCGCAGCGGCTCTCGTTTCCGGGTTCCGGCAAGATCGCGTGCCATTCCAGCGGTTGTGGTACATGTGGCGGTGCCGCCCTACGGTGCCCACTGAGATGCGGGGTGCCGATGGCCGGAAACAACAGCGAAAATGGTCGACGACGCGGTTTCAACATCGCTAGACTTGACCGCCACTGAGCACGGCCCGACGCGCCCGGGCCGTGCTCCTTCGCATCTGCAGCCGTCGCCGCGCCCGCGCCACTCGCGGGCGGAGCGGCTTTCCCCAATATCTTCCTGTGAGGAGTGAAGAAGATGACCGAAACGCAGGTCTGGCTGGCGCAAAGCGCCTATGACCGCCTCACGGCAGAGCTGATGGCACTGCTGCGGCAGCGGACCGAGGAACACAGCGGGACAGCGGCCGAGCAGTTCATCGGTGACAGCGCCGATCAGAACACCGACCAGCAGCTGTTGACCGATCGGCGGGAGCGCGACAACCGGATTCGGAAACTGCAGGAACTGCTGCAGAACCCGCTGGTGGGACAGGACCCACCCGACGACGGCGTGGCCGAACCCGGCATGGTGCTGACCGTCCGCTACGAGGACGACCAGGAGATCGAGACGTTTCTGCTCGCCCATTATGAAGAGGGCGCGTACCCGGACGACCTGATGCTCTGCTCGCCCGACTCCCCGCTGGGGCAGGCGTTGCCCGGAAAGAAGCAGGGCGAGAAACTGCAGTACGCTCTTCCGAACGGACAGATCATGGAGGTCACCCTGTTGCGGGCGGTCCCCTACCGCCCCGAGGGCCTGGCCGCGGCGGTCTAGACCCGCGCCCAGGTGTGGGGCTGCGATGCGGCGGTGCCCGGTGGCCGTCCGCGCCCTGGTTCCGGCGTGAGGCCAGCCGCCCGCTGAACCTGCCACGGCGACGGCCGATACTGCCGATGTGTGACGTCGTGATCAGTCGATCGCTGGACACCGCGGCGGGTATCGACGCCGGCTACGCGCCTCATTGCCGGGGTCCGGCAATGATGCTCGGCAGAACTTCGCCGACGCAGCCACCTGTGCAGGCCATAGCCAAGGGGCAACCTGGCCATGTCGAGGACGCCACCTCGGCGGGCGGGCGGCATGCAGGCCGGCCGTCACCTCCGGGTAAGCCTGCATGCCTTCCATACTGTGACAGCTTCTCTGGATGCGGTGATGATCATGCGGGTTCGCGCGGGAGATACGTGCCCGAGTGGACGAGTGTGTAGATTTTCGCGCTTACTGTGGAGATGAGAGGCTCCCGGGGTGCGCGTGTCGGAAAGTCACGCAACTCGGGAATGGTCTTCGAGAACTGCTTTTGAGTAGGTAAGGGATATCCGCCTGCTCGAAGCCGGGTTTGAATAGCTAGATGGGCCGATCTCTCTCGGCGCGGCATCGGGAAAAGGGTGTGAAGGGCGTGGGGCTGGTATGGCGGCGAGCCGCGGGACCGCCGATGTTGTGGCTGGGCGGCATGGTGGGTGCCTCGGTGAGTGGGTCGGGTGGTGAGCATCTGGGCCATGTCCGGGACGTGGGTGTGAGGCGGACGCGCAGTGGCCCGGTCGTCGAGGCGATCCTGGTCGACGGCGGTGGGCATTGCTACGCGCTGCCGGCTGAGGCCGTGACGCGCTGGCAGCGACAGCGCCTCCAGGTCAGGAGCCCGCATCAGATCTCCGGTACGATACGGCCAACCCTGGAACCCGAGCGGGAATGGCTCGCCGAGTCCGTGCTGGGCAAGCCGGTGCTGACCATGGCCGCGCACGCCGCTGCGAGGCGGATCAGCGATGTCGGGTTGCGCAGGCTGCGCGACGGCCGGTGGATCGTGTGGCTGGTCGACACCCGTCCGGTCTGGCAGCGACGGTGCGGGCTTCCTCGTAGGACCACGCCGTGGAGCGTGCTGACCCGACGGTGCGTGATTGCCCGGCGCGGCCGGGTCGATCCCCGCAGCCCCGCTCACCCGGCACCTGCCACCGCGGCCGAGCAGCCCAGCGGTCCGGCGGTCCACGACACGGCCGTGCCGGTGAAGAACCGGCCCGTCATCGCCGTGCTCCCTCGGCAACGCACATGCTCCGATATGCGGCGAGGGGAACGATGGAAAGGAACACGCCATGTGGATCTACCGCGGTAGGTCCGGACGAACGGCGATCCAGAGCTGGTGCCGACAACGCCTCGACAACTGGGCGCTGCCGCATCGACGACGACAGGTCAGCGATGAGGCCCCGTGGGAGTACCGCAGTGCCCATCTGGTCGTCGCCGGGACCCAGCACCGGCAGACCCTCGTCGTGCTGCCGGGGCGGCACGGCAACGCCGCTGTGATGACCCAGCTGCTCGAGCGGCTCGCCACCCGGTATCGGGTGGTCGCGGTTGACCTTCCCGGCGAGGCCGGGCTGGGGTCGGCGGGCCGACCGAACACCCAGCGGCTGCGTGACTACGGCCGGTGGCTCGACGCGCTCCTCGCTCGGCTGGCCCGCGAAGCCCCGGAAGCGGTGACCGTGCTGGCCCACGGGTTCGGCGCCGCGGTGGCGCTGGCGGCCAAGCCCGCGCCGCACATCAAGGGCCTGGTCCTACTCAGCCCACACGGCTTCACCCGCCCCGCTATCCGCATCGACGTGGTCGCAGCGTTGTTGCGTTGGCGGATCGCTCCCACCGCGGCGGCCGGCGCGCGGCTGCTCACCAGGCTTGCCGGACCGAGCTTCGCGCCACCCGCCGCGCTGGTGGACTGGTTGCGCCTGGTCGGCCGACACGTGGCCATGAGCACCACCCCGCCGGCGCATCTCGAGTTGGCGCATCGCTGGCGCACGACGCCGGTCACGGTGGCGGTCGGGGAGCACGACCCGCTCTTCGGCGACGGTCGGCTCGCCCGCCCCGTTCGACGCGCCCTGTGCACCGAGGTGCTGACGGTACCCGACGTCGGAGCGCTGCTCCCCCACGAACGACCCGACGCAGTGCTGGCAGTGCTGCGGGCCCACGCGGGTCTCGCTCGCGATCCTTCCCGCGACCTGCACGGGGAGTTCCACGAAGGGTTCCCCCGGGAGCTCGACGAGGCTGTGCGTCGAGCTGACCCGGGCAGGAAAGGCCGAGACGAGCGCCAGCAGGACCGGACCCGCGACCGCACGCCTCAGCAGGCGGGTCACGTCGCGGGGGCAGATGTAGCCAGGCGGATCAGTGCGGCCAGCTCCGCCCGCGCCGGTCGATCAGCCGCACCCCATCAGGCAGGCCGCCCACCAGGCAGGGCCGCACGGTCGAGGCGACTCCCACGACGACCACCTCGGTGGGAGCGCGGATTTCCTGCAGCAGCCGGATCAGCAGGAGCAACTGTGAACACACCGCACCGCCGAGGACCGGCAGCTCGGACAGGTCAACGACCACCGCGCCGCCGGCGTGACCGCCCGCCCCCGCGAGCCGTGGCTCGAGTTCGCGGCGCACCCGTCGGATCAGCGCTGGAACGCTACGCGGCATCGACTGCGCGTCGGCGGCGGTGACCGTCACCCGAATCGGGCCGAGTTCGGGCCCCGAGCCGGCGATCCTGCGCTGCCACCCGGCACTATCCCCGCTGCTCGGCGAATCAGGCCCGGGGGCAAGATCAGGGCCGTAGCCGGCCTCGGCCGCGGAGCCGGTCCGCGACGCGCTCAGCGACGAGGCTGTGGCGGGCGTGGAGGCCGGCGGGCTCGTCGAGGACGATGTGGCCGCGGATCGAGTCGTCCGGGTCATCCCATCCTCCCGAGTCTGACGGACTCGGTGAACGGCTTGCGCTGTCGTGGTGGCGCGTCCTTGACTACGGCGCGGCGAGGGTGGTCCGGGGCGTGCCGGCAGGTCGTGAGCACCGCTCCTGCCCGTGCCGCTGCGGTGCGCTGCACGCAGGGCGGCACAGCGGCCTGGTCGTGGACCAGCACGGCGGCGAGGTTTTCCAGCAGCCGCGCGCTCGCAGTCAGGATCCTCGTCGTGGCCCGGCCTGGCTGCATCGACCGCACGTGGGTCGCGGCCGTAGCGAGCGGCACCGGGTCTACACAGGATGGATGCACGTGTCTCGAACCCTCCTTCAGCCGGGTCGGGTCCCGGCCGAGAACCACAAATGATCAAGGCATCACCCGTCGGGCGTGCCGCCCGAAAGGGGTGCCGCCCCCGACGGTGCCCTGTTCACCTCGCTCAGCGCAGGGACGAACGTCAACGAAGTTGGATTGCATTTGATTGCCGTGCTCCGGCAATCTGGACCAGACGCCGGCCTCGCTCGCAGGTGCGGCGGAGGAGAACGACAGCGATGACCCACTCGACCGAACGCCCCGACGGCCCACCCGACCCGCACGCTCGGAGCAGCGGGCTGGCCTGGCTGCACCGGGTCGCGCAGGAAGCCAGCAGGGGCGCCGGAGGCGTCCCGGTCGAGCTGCTCGGCGGGTTCCTGTCGCTGCTGGTCGAGGCCGCCACCACCGGACGCCGACCGGACAAGGCCGAGCTCGACGCCGTCGGTCTCAACGGCCGCCGGGCCGCCGAACTCGGGGTGTCTGCCGGGAACGCCGTCCAGCTGTACCTGTCGGCGGCCTGGCGGCTGTGGCGCGAGCTGCCCGCCGCCGTGAAGTTCTCCGACAGCACCACCACCGCGGACGCCGCCGAGGCCGTCATGCGGGCGGTCGACCGGGCCGTGGCCGGCCTCGCCGAGGGCTACACCGCCGCCCGACGCGACATGATGCGCAGCGAGGAGACGCTGCGTCGCGAGCTGATCGAGGACCTGCTCCGCGGGGACGCCGACGTCGGCGCGCTGGTCGAGCGGGCCGAGCCGTTCGGACTCGACATGGCCCAGCCCCACCAGGTGGCCCTGGCCGCGCCCCCCGGCCGGCTCGTCGACTCCGAGGCCGCCCTGAGCAGCCTGGAACGCGCCGTCGTGCAAGGCATCGGGGACCGCGACGTGCTCGTCGCGACCAAGGACGGCAGCATCGTCGTCGTCGCCCCCGCCACCCCGACC
>NZ_JAAXKZ010000177.1 GCF_012911875.1 Pseudonocardia bannensis
GGCCGGCGCGGCTCGTCAGAGGCCGTGGGGGGTGCCCTCGGTGAAACCGGCGACGGTCTGGACGCCGAGGACCGCGCGATCGTGCAGTTCATCGAGGGTGCGGGCGCCGGCGTAGGTGCACGCCGACCGCACGCCCGAGCAGATCCCGTCCAGCAGGTCCTCGACGCCCGGGCGGGCCGGGTCGAGCAGTTGCTTCGAGCTGGAGATGCCCTCCTCGAACAGCGCCTTGCGGGCGCGGTCGAAACCGCCGTCACCGCGGGTGCGGGCGCTCACGGCACGCTTGGACGCCATCCCGAACGACTCCTTGTACGGCCGGCCCGCCTCGTCGCGCAGCAGGTCACCCGGTGACTCGTACGTGCCCGCGAGCCAGGACCCGATCATGGCGGCGGAGGCGCCCGCCGCGAGGGCGAGCGCGATGTCGCGCGGGTGCCGTGCGCCGCCGTCGGCCCAGACCCGCACGCCGTGGTCGCGCCCGGCGGCTGCGCACTCGGCGACCGCCGAGAACTGCGGTCGCCCGACGCCGGTCATCATCCGGGTGGTGCACATCGCGCCCGGGCCGACGCCGACCTTGACGATGTCCGCCCCGGCGGTGGCGAGGTCGCGCACGCCCTCGGCGGTGACGACGTTGCCCGCCGCGATCGGGACCCGGATGTCGGCGGCGTCGACGGTCGCGCGGACGGCCCGCAGGGCGTCGAGCATCTTGTCCTGGTGGCCGTGCGCGGTGTCGACGACCAGCAGGTCGACCCCGGCGTCGAGCAGCGCCTTCGCCTTCACCGCGACGTCGCCGTTGATCCCGATCGCGGCGGCGGTGCGCAGCCGGCCCTGTGCGTCGAGGGTCGGGGTGTAGATCTCGGCGCGCAGCGCGCCCAGACCTGTGAGCAGCCCGGCGAGCCGGCCGTCGGCGTCGAGCCCGAGCGCCACGCCCCGGGTGCCGCCGAGGGCCTCGAAGACCTCCCGCGCTGGGGTGCCCATCGGCAGCGTGAGGGGTGACGGGTCGAGCACGTCGGCGAGCCGGGTGAACCGGTCCACCCCGAGGCAGGCGGCCTCGTCGACGGTGCCGACCGGGCGGCCCCCGTCGTCGACGACCACGACGGTGCCGTGCGCCCGCTTGGGCAGCAGGTTCAGCGCGTCGGCCACGGCGTCACCGGTGCGCAGCACGAGCGGGGTGTCCCACACCGTGTCCCGTGACTTGATCCACGCGACGATCTCGGTCACGGCCTGCGGGGCGACGTCCTGCGGCAGCACCGTGAGCGCACCGCGACGGGCCAGCGTCTCGGCCATCCGCCGGCCGGCGACCGCGGTCATGTTCGCCGCGATCACGGGCACCGTGGCGCCGGAGCCGTCGGCGGTGGTGAGGTCGACATCGAAGCGGGAGGCCACGGAGGATCGCCCGGGGACGAGGAAGACGTCGTCGTAGGTCAGGTCGTGACCGGGGGTCTGCCCGTCGAGGAAGCGCACGAGACGTGAAGCGTACGCGTCGCGCCCGCTGTCAGCACAGCTCGGAGCGGTCAGTCGCGCAGCAGGGCCCGGACGGTGTCGATCGTGTCAGCCTCGGCTGCTGTCTTGTCCGGGCGGTACCGCAGCACCCGGGCGAAGCGCAGCGCGACCCCGCCGGGGTAGCGCGTGCTGCGCTGCGCACCGTCGAGGGCGATCTCGACGACGAGTTCGGGACGCAGGAGGACGGTGTTGCCGCCGTGCCCGCGCTCATCCGCGCGCGCCAACCCGGGGAACGTGGCGGTCTGCCAGGCTAGCAACTCGTCGGTCATGCCCTTGAACGTCTTGCCCACCATGATCGGCTCACCGCCGTCCGGGTCGCGGGCGCCGAGGTGGATGTTGGACAGGCTGCCGGTGCGACGTCCGTAGCCCCACTCCGCCCCGAGCACCACGAGATCGAGCGTGTGCACCGGTTTGACCTTCTGCCAGGCCCGGCCGCGCCTGCCTGCCGCGTACGGCGCGTCGAGCGACTTCACCATGACGCCCTCGTGCCCCGCGGCCAGCGCGGCGTCGAGTACCGCGGCCGCCTCCGCGCCCGTGGGGCGCAGCGTCCCGGGCATCCGCAGCAGCGCGCCCTCCGGGCCGCCGAGCAGCCCGGCCAGCACCTCGATCCGCTGCGCCAGCGGCACGTCGAGCAGGTCGGTGCCGTCGAGGTGCAGCACGTCGAAGAAGAACGGGCTGAGCAGGTCGCCGGGGGCGCCCTGATCGCTGCCGAACCGGCTCATCGTGTCCTGGAACGGCCGCGGGCGGCCGTCGTCGTCGAGGGCGAGGGTCTCGCCGTCGAGCACGACCGAACGACACGGCAGCCGGCGCACGTGCTCGGCGATCTCGGGGACGCCGTCGGTGATCTCGCGCAGCGTGCGGCTCCACACCCGGACCTCGTCACCGTCGCGGTGCACCTGGATGCGGGCGCCGTCGAGCTTGAACTCGACGCTCACCCCGGGGCCCAGCCCGGCCAGCGCGGCGTCGAGCGAGTCGCCCGGGGCGGCCAGCATCGGCCGCACCGGACGGCCGACCTCCAACCGGATCGCTTCGAGAGCCTCGGTACCGCCGGTGAGCGCGGCCCGGGCCGTCTCCGGCAACCGACCGGACAGCATGAACGCGCGCCGTACCGTCGCGGCCGGAACCCCGGCCCCGGCCGCGATGCCCTCGAGCATCACGCCCTCCAGCGCGCCGTGGCGCAGTTCGCCGGTGAGCAGCCGGCCCAGGAAGGACTGCTCGTCGGCCGTCGCGGCGGCGAACAGCCCGGTGAGCAGTTCGCGGCGGCGCGCCACGGAGCCGGCACCGGCCGTGATGGCCAGTGCATCGAGGGTCTTGTCGACCTCGGCGACGGTGAGCGCCGGCTCGGACGCCGGATCGGTGGCGAGGGCGGACAGGGTACGCCAGCCCGTGCCGATCCGGCCCTGCCGCGGCTCACCGGCCAGCCACGCGGTGGCCGCCTCGATCTCGTCCGGGCCGGCCGCGCGGAGCAGGGCGGCGAGGACGGCCGTCTTGTCCTTGCGCGAGCGGGTGGCACCGACCGCGACGGACGTGCGGACGACCTCGTTGAGCAGCACGGACGCAGTGTGGCAGCGCCCACCGACAGCCGCACTGCTACGCGCCCCCGGATACCTCGCGGTCCCGCCGGAACCGGTGCCGGGGCGCGGGAGGGGCCTCGCAGCCGCCCGGCTCGTCGGTATCCCCGGATACGGTCGAGGCCCGCGTATCCGAGGAGCCGCCATGCAGGGCACCAGCGACGCCGCCACCCACGACGCCTACATCGACGCCCTCGACGAGCCCCGCCGCTCCGACATCCGCGAGCTGCACGAGCTCATCCGCGCGACCGTCCCGCAGCTCGAGCCGACGATGCAGTTCCGGATGCTCGGCTACGGGCGCTACCACTACCGGTACGCCTCGGGCCGGGAAGGCGACTGGATGCTGGTGGGCCTGGCCAGCAACAAGCGCTACATCTCCCTCTACGTCACCGCCGTCGGCCCGGACGGGCGCTACCTCGCGGAGGCCTACGCCGACCGGCTGCCGAAGGCGTCGATCGGCAGGAGCTGCATCCGGGTCCAGCGAGCCGCGGACCTCGATCGCGACGTGCTCGCCCGGCTGCTGGCCGAGGCGGCGGCGAACCCGCCGGGGGAGTTGTGCTGACCGCCGACGCGTTCACGCCGCCGGGACGGTCGCCTCCCGCAACAGGTCGGCCACTCGCACCACCCCCGCGCAGCTCCCGTCGGGCCCGGTCAGCACCATGTCGTCGTAGCTGCGCGTCCGATCCCCGCTCAGGCAGGTCTGCAGCGCCTCCCGGATCGAGGTCTGCTCACCGAGTACGCGCGGCGGCTCGGCGAGAGCGCCGGCCGGCCGCTCCGCGTAGAGCGCCCGCCCGTACGGTCCCGAGATGGCCAGCATGAAGCGGTTGCGGTCGAGGTAGCCGGTCGGCCGCCGGCCGGCGCCGAGGAGCACGAGCCCCCCGGCCTGCGGGTGGTCGGCCAGCGCACGGCGGGCGGCCTCCGCCGTCGCCGTGTCCGGCAGCGAGACCGCGGCCTGGGCGAGTTCCCGCACCAGAGCCGGGCGCGGGCGGGGCCGGGAGCCCGGCATCGGGCGTGCCCCGCGCGGGGCGGAGGTTCGCTCGCCGGCGAGCGCGACCAGGTCCAACGGCAGTTGCACACCGCCCGTGGACGGGCGGCGGCGCGGCGGGGCCAGCAGGGAGCCCTGGGCCCACGACACGCCCAGCCCGCGCAACGGCGTGAGCTGGCCGCGGTCGGCGACCCCGGTCGCGGTCACCCGGACCCCCACGGCTGCGCAGACGTCACAGACCGCCCGGACCACCGCCTCGGCGGGACCACCCCGGGGCAGCGCGGCAACCAGGTGGGCGTCGAGCTTGACCAGGTCCGGCCGGATCGTGGGCACGAGGTCCAGGCCGAAGCCCCGGCCCACCCCGTCGAGCGCGATCCGGAAGCCCCAGCTGCGCAGCTCGGCCAACCCGTCGACCAGTGCCTCGACGGGGGCGGCCGAGGCGGCGGGGTTGATCTCCAGCACGACCGGAGGCATCACCCGGTCCCGCTGGGCCAGCCCGTCGATCATCGACCGCAACCGCCGGCGGGAGGCGACGACGGTGTCGGCGAGCACGTTGACGTGCAGCGGCACGGTGGCGTCGTAGTCGGTCGCGAAGGCCAGCGAGGCCAGCGCGATGCCCGCGTCGAGGTCGACGATCTGCCGTGTCCCCCAGACCGTACCGACGGACCGGACCCCGACCTGGTCCCGCGGGTTGCGGGGCTGGACCTCGAATCCGATGACCCGGGCCGTCTGCAGGTTGAAGATGGGCTCGAAGGTGAACCGCTCGTACTCCGTCATCTGATGACCCGTTCTGAGGGTTGCCTAAGTGAACGGGGAAACCTTGTCACGGCCGGGGTGAAGCTTGTTGTACAGCGAATGAACGTTGGGTGACGACGGCCGGGACGGCCGCCGCGCCTGTTTCATCCGGAGCGCCGTTGTGTCATGGCCAACACGTCCAGCGCCGAGTCGAGCTGCTCGAGGGTCAGCTTCCCGTTCTCGACGTGCCCGCGCTCCAGCACGACCTCCCGGATCGTCTTGCGCTCCTTGAGCGACTGCTTCGCGATCGACGCCGCCTCCTCGTACCCGAGGTAGGAGTTGAGCGGCGTCACCACCGACGGCGACGACTCGGCGTACTCGCGGGTCCGTTCGACGTCGGCCTCCGCCCCGTCGACGACCTTGTCCGCCAGCAACCGCGCTGCCGCGGCGAGCAGCCGTGCCGACTCCAGCACGTTACGTGCCATGACCGGCATCATCACGTTGAGCTCGAGATTGCCCTGGCTGCCGGAGAACGCGACCGTCGCGTCGTTGCCGATCACCTGCGCGGCCACCATCATCGTCGCCTCGCAGATCACCGGGTTGACCTTGCCGGGCATGATCGAGCTGCCCGGCTGCAGGTCGGGCAGGTGCAGCTCGGCCAGCCCCGTGCGCGGACCCGAACCCAGCCAGCGGATGTCGTTGGCGATCTTGAACAGGGACACCGCGACGGTGCGCAGCGCCCCCGAGGCCTCCACCAGCCCGTCGCGGGCACCCTGGGCCTCGATGTGATCCGCCGCCTCGGACAACACGTCGAGGCCGGTGGCGGCGCGCAGCTCCTCGACAACGGCCGCACCGAACCCGTCGGGCGCGTTCAACCCGGTGCCGACGGCCGTGCCGCCGATCGGCAGCTGGCCGAGCCGGGGGAGAACGTCGCGCAGCCGGGCGGCGCCGTACTCGGTCTGGGTTGCCCAGCCGCCCGCCTCCTGGCCGAGCGTGATCGGCACCGCGTCCATCAGGTGTGTGCGGCCGGCCTTGACCACGTCCGCCCAGTCCGCCGCACGCCGGCGCAGCGCGGTGGCCAGGTGTTCCAGCGCCGGGATCACGTCGGTGGCCACCGCCTCGGTCGCGGCGAGGTGGATGGTCGTCGGGAAGACGTCGTTGGACGACTGCGACGCGTTGACGTGGTCGTTCGGATGCACGGACTCGCCCGTGGACGACAGAGCCCTGCCCGCGAGCGTCGCGATCACCTCGTTGGCGTTCATGTTCGACGACGTCCCCGACCCGGTCTGGAACACGTCCACCGGGAAGTGCGAGTCGTGCTGCCCCGCGGCCACTTCGTCCGCCGCGGCGGCGATCGCGTCGGCCAGTTGCTGCCCGAGCACGCCGATCCGGCCGTTCACGCGCGCCGCCGCACCCTTGACCAGCCCCAGCGCACGGATCTGGGATCGCTCCAGCCCGCGCCCGGAGATCGGGAAGTTCTGCACGGCCCGCTGCGTCTGGGCCCGCCACAGCGCATCGACGGGCACCTGGACCTCGCCCATGGTGTCGTGCTCGATACGGAACTGGCCGGCGTCGCTGTCGGTGGTCATGACCGCAATGTTCTCCCTCGTGCGGTACCGCCGCAGCCCGGCGAGTGGGAGTGGCTGGACTTCATCGCCGAGCTGGTGGCCGAGCCGCTCACCGACTGGCCGGAGGAGCGGATCGCCGCCCGGCTGTGCGGGACGTTCGAGCTGCCCGGGTGTGCGTTCGGCGAGCAGTCCGCCTGCGGCAGCATCAGAGCCAGGCTCTGGCTCCGCAACGAGCGGTGTGCCGGGCACCGGGCCGGGATCGAGGCCTGGGGCACGCCCGGCGTCTGCCAGGTGCGACCCATCCCGTGCTGCTACCGGCCGGCCGGTCGGGGTGAACCGATCCAGGTCGCCGGCGACCCGGGCCGGGGCGTCGACCCCCGGATCACGGCCACGTGGAACGAGCTCGCGCGGCCGTGGGGCTGCGCCGGTCAGCTCGTGCTGCCGTTGCGGTTCGAGGCCGGCCGGCTCCGGGCGTTCTCCCTCGGCCGGGCCCGGCCGTTCTCGGCCGCCGAGATCGCGCTCGCCGACCGGGTCCGCCTGCTGCTGTCCGGTCTCGAGCGCCAGGTCGAGGCGTTCGGCGGGGCCCGGCACAGGGACGCCCCCGGCGCCGACGGCGTGAACACGCCGTCCTCGGCCTGCTGGCCCAGGGCCTGACCGCCCTCGCGATCGGTCGACGGCTGGCCATCGCCGAGCGGACCGTCCACAAGCACCTGCAGCGGACCTACGCGAAACTCGGTGTGACCGATCGGCTCTCCGCCGTGCTGCGCGCCCAGCGGCTCGGTCTGCTCGCGGGTGTCCACGGCCCGTGACCTGCGCAGTTCTGCGTATGTCGGGGTGGGGTGCGGCGCCCCTAACCTCGGCCGCGTCCGGGCGGGCGACCGGGGAGGAAGCGCATGACACGGACGGTGAGCGGTGAGCTGGGATCGCTGCGCCTACGGACGGCCGGGCGGGTGATCGGGCCGGACGAGGTGGACTACGACGACGCGCGGCGGGTCTGGAACGGTGAGATCGACCGGCGCCCCGCCGTGATCGTGCGGTGCGCCGATGCGGCCGACGTCAGCACCGCGATCGGCTTCGCCCGGGACAACGGCTTGGAGATCACCGTGCGCGGTGGTGCGCACAACGCGGCGGGCACCGCGGTGGCCGACGGTGCTCTGATGATCGATCTGAGCCGGCTGGACACCGTCCAGGTGGACCCGCCGGCCCGCCGCGCGCGCGTCGGGGGCGGGGCCGCCCTGGCGCAACTGGACGCCGCGGCCCAGGAGCACGGACTCGCGACGCCGGCCGGGACCGTCAGCCACACCGGTGTCGGCGGGCTGACCCTCGGTGGCGGGATGGGCTGGCTGACCCGCAAGTTCGGGCTGGCGCTGGACAACGTGACGGCCGTCGAGATCGTGACCGCGGACGGTGCGATCCGCCGGGCGGCGGCCGACGAGAACCCGGACCTGTTCTGGGCGGTCCGCGGGGGCGGCGGCAACTTCGGCGTGGTCACCGAGTTCGAGTTCCGGTTGCACGAGGTCGACCCCATGGTGGAGATGGCGCTGTGCTTCTGGAGCCTCGACCGCGCCACCGAGGCGCTGCGCGTGGCCCGGGACGTGTCCGCCGATCTGCCTCGCGACCTGAATCTGGTCGTCGCCGGGATCAACGCACCGGCGGCCCCGTTCGTACCGGAGCCGCTCCGGGGCACCCCCGGGGTGGCGATGGTGCTGGTCGGCTTCGGTGCCGCCGAGCAGCACGCCGCGGTCGCCGAACGCATCCGGACGGCGCAGCCACCGGCGTTCGAGGTGTGCACCCCGATGCCGTACGTCGCGCTCCAGCAGATGTTCGACGAGGGCAACGCCTGGGGGCTCGGCTGCTATGAGAAGAGCACCTACCTCAGCGGGTTCTCCGACGACGTGATCGCCGTGATCGCGGAGCACCTGCCGCGGAAGACATCGCCGCTCACCCAGCTCATCTTCCTGCCGCTGGACGGGGCCTATACCGAGGTCGCCGAGTCGGACACCGCGTTCGGCGGCGGCCGTACACCGCGCCTGACCGCGTTCATCCTCGGCCTGGTGTCCGACCTCGACACACTGCCGGCCGAGCGGGCCTGGGTGCGGTCGTTCTGGGAGGCGCTGCAGCCGTACGCGATGGGCGCCGGCACGTACGTGAACGCGGTGGAGCCCGCCGAGGGCGATCGGGTCCGCGCCTCCTACGGCCCGAAGTACGAGCGGCTGGCCGCCGTCAAGGCGGTGTACGACCCGGACAACGTGTTCCACGGCAACGCCAACATCCGTCCCGCGGCGGCGCCCCGCTGAGGTCGCGGTGGTTCCGACGGACGGGGGAAAACGCGCCGCCGGAGCCGTTGGTGTGTAACGGTTCCGCCCCCACCTCGAACCCCTCTGGGGAACGCGGATGGGGTGGTCGCGCATGGCCGGGATCGGGCGGGCCGAGTGTGAATGGGTGGACTTCGTCGCCGACCTGCTCGCCACGCCACTCACCGCCTTCCCGGAGGAGCGGGTCGCGGCCCAGTTGCGGGCCACGTTCCGCGGGGTGGGCTGCGCCTTCCACATCCGGGAACCCGGTCGGGTGCCCGTGCAGCGGATCTACCAGCAGGGCTCGCTCGCACGGCTGGTCGACGAGCTCAACACCTGGGCCCGGGAGCAGGCGGCGACGGCGCACCCGATCTTGCGCTACTACCTCGCCACCCGGGACGTGGCGCCGATCCAGGTGGCGGAGGTCCCGGTGACGCTGGTCGGGGCCCGGACGCTGGGCTCCTGGTACGAGCTCGGCCGGCAGTGGGACATCGAGCACCAGTTCGCGATCCGGTTGCTGAGCAACGGCCCGGCGGACAGGTCCTTCGTGCTCGGCCGCACCGTGGCGTTCACGCCCGCGGAGATGGCGTTGACGCGACGGCTCCAGCGGCTGCTGATCGGTCTCGACCGGCAGGCCACGGCCCTCGCCGCTGCGGGCGCGCCGGCCCACGAGGTCGCCGCCGACGTCCGGCTGACCCGGCGTGGCGATCTCGGTGACCCGGAACGGCTCGGTGCCGTCGGCGTCGTACTCGACCCAGGACCGGCCCCCGGCGTCGACGGTGCCGCGGCCCGGCAACGGCACACCGGCCTCCGTC
>NZ_JAAXKZ010000178.1 GCF_012911875.1 Pseudonocardia bannensis
CTGGGAGCTGCCGCCCCGCCGGCCTGATCAGCGGCCCGGAGTGGTGACCGCGCTCCGGACGCTCAGTGGTGCACGTGCGCGGTGTCCGCCGGTTCGACGTCCGGGGCTCCGGCACCGCCGGCCCGGGCCCGCCCGGCCCGCCACTCCAGCACCCCGATGAGCAGCGCGACCAACACCATCACCACCGCCGAGCCGAGCGCGATCCCGACGGCCAGCGGGTAGCGGCCGCCGCTCGACGTCAGCACGGCGTAGAAGATCCCGGCCAGCGCGGCGCTGCCGATCGCGGCGCCGATCCGCTGCCCGGTCTGCAGCGCGCCGCCCGCCGATCCGGCCATCCGTACCGGGACGCAGCGCAGCGTCATGGTCACGTTCGGGGAGATCACCAGCCCGCCGCCGACACCCGCGAGGAGCATCGGGGCGATGATCGCGCCCCCGGCGATCGACGGGTCGACCGTGGCGAGCACCAGCGCGGTGGTCCCGAGTCCGACGGCCACAGCGGTCAGCCCGATCACCGTCAGCAGCCGGCCGAACCGCTCCACCAGCCGTCCGCCCAGCAGCGCCGAGACCGCAGAACCGAGTGCGAACGGCGTGACGGCCAGCCCGGACTCCAGTGGCGTGTAGCCCAGCCCGGCCTGGAAGAAGATCGCGAACACCAGCCAGATTCCGCTGAAACCGACGAAGTACACCGTTCCCAGGGCGGCGCCGGCGGCGTAGCCGGGGGTGTCGGTGACCAACCGCAGGTCCAACAGCGGCTCCCGCCCGCGGCGGACCTCCCGGCGCTCCCACAGCACGAACGCCACCGCCAGCGCCACGCCCACCGGGAACAGCCACCACAGCCGGGCGATCCCACCGGACTCGGCCTGCACCAGCGGCAGCATGACGGCGAGCACGGCGCCGCCGAGCAGCCCGACGCCGACGACGTCGATGGGCCCGCGCGGGCGGTCCGAGCGCGTCTTCGGCAGCAGGCGGGCCGCGAGCAGCAGCGCGACCGCACCGATCGGGACGTTGACGTAGAAGATCCAGCGCCAGCCGTCGTCCTCCCCGAAGGCAGCGAGGATCAGCCCGCCGATCACCGGGCCCACGGCGGTCGAGATCCCGACCGTCGCACCGAAGAAGCCGAACGCGCGGCCGCGCTCGCCGCCGCGGAACAGATCCTGGATGAGCCCGGAGTTCTGCGGGGCCAGCGCGCCCGCGGCGAACCCCTGCGCCAGCCGCGCCGCGACCAGCAGCTCCGCCGTGGGCGCCGCCCCGGCCAACGCGCTGAACAGCACGAACCCGCTCAGCGCGAGCAGGAACATGCGCCGCCGGCCCAGCGCGTCACCGAGGCGCCCGGCGGGGACGAGCGCGAGGCCGAAGGCGAGCGCGTAACCGGAGACGACCCACTGGATCTGGGCCGGGCTGGTGTCCAGACCCTTCTGCATCGACGGCAACGCGACGGACACGATGCTGACGTCGAGCAGGCTCATGAACCCCGCGACGAGGGTGACGCTCAACGCCCGCCACCGCCTCGGGTCGGGACTGTAGGTCTCCCCGCCGGAGGCGGTCGTGCTCACCCGACGACCCGCACCACGTCGCCCCGCCGGACCGTTCCCGTGCCGTCGACGTCGGCGTAGACCCCCGCGCACGCCCAGGTTCCCATGCCCTCAATGGTGCGCCGGTTGTGCTTGGCGATCGTGCGCAGGGTGTCGCGGTCCTCGGTGAACCCGTCCTGCCCGAGCGTGGTCATCACGCAGCGCATGGTCGACATGGTGACGGTGACGCGCAGGTCCGCCCCGAACTCGAGGCTGCTGCCGACCCACCCGTCCTCGGCGAACTCCGCACCCGGCACGTCGAGGAGCACGTTCGGCCGGTACCGGCGCGGGTCGAAGTCGGATCCCGGCGCGGCGGCGCGCAGGGCGTCGAGGGTCGCGGTGGTGAGGACGTGCAGCACGGCGAGATCGAAGAACGTGCCCTGCGGCGCGAGCGAACCGATGCCGATACGGCTCACCGGCTCGCCCTCGGGGCTGTGCTCGACGGTGGTCGCCTCGATGAAGCCCGCGGGCGCCAGGCCGTCGATGTCGGGCCACTGCTCCTCGAACTGGGCCTCGGGCGCCGGCCGGTTCTCCAGCCGGACCGCGCGGCCGAGCAGCGCGGACAGCGCGTCGTCGAGTCCCGGCTCGTCGCTGCGCCGGACCACGCCGTCGGGGAACGTGACCGCCACCGGCGGCGGCGCCTCCCCGGCCCGGGGCTCGGTGACGAACGCCGCCCGCAGGCCGAGCAACGCCGCCCACTTGCGCGGGTACTTCGCACTGGCCACCGTGCCGTCGACGGCGTCGACCACGGCGTAGGCGCGGTCGCCGAGCAATCCGGCCGGCCCGACGATCGCCTCGTCGAGGTCCTCGCCCTGCATCGACTTGACCGGGAAGCGGTGCAACGAGCGGACGGTCGCGAGAGCAGAGGTCATGGTGTGTGTCTATAGCCTGCCCGGCCGCCCCGCGACCCCGGGAGTCCGCACCCCGGGACGGAGCAGCACGCGAGATCATCTGGCACGCTGTCGCTCCGAACCGTTCGACCACCTCTGGAGGACACCCCGTGGCACAGCAGAAGCCCGAGATCGACCCCGTCGAGGGGCCCCCGCCGACGGACCTGCGCGTGGAGGACATCCAGGTCGGCGACGGCGCCGAGGCCACCGCCGGGTCGCGGGTGAGCGTGCACTACGTCGGCGTGGCCCACTCGACGGGCGAGGAGTTCGACGCGTCCTGGAACCGCGGCCAGCCGCTGCAGTTCGCGCTGGGCGCCGGCCAGGTCATCTCCGGCTGGGACCAGGGTGTCCAGGGCATGAGGGTCGGCGGCCGGCGCCGGCTGGAGATCCCGCCGCACCTGGGCTACGGCGACCGCGGTGCCGGCGGTGTGATCAAGCCCGGCGAGACGCTGATCTTCGTGGTGGACCTGATGGACGTCGGCTGACGGCTGGGTCCCGGTCGTGCGCCTGCTCCTGATGGCGGACACGCACCTCCCCAAGCGGGCGCGCGACCTGCCCGCACCTCTGTGGGCCGCCGTCGACGAGGCCGACGTGGTCATCCATGCCGGGGACTGGGTGTCGGTCGACCTGCTCGACGCCCTCGAGGCCCGGGCCGCCCGGCTGATCGGCGTGTACGGCAACAACGACGGTCCCGAACTGCGGGCCCGGCTGCCCGAGGTGGCCCGGGCCGAGCTCGACGGCGTCCGGCTGGCGGTGGTGCACGAGACCGGCGCCGCCACCGGCCGGGAACGCCGCTGCACCCGGGCGTACCCCGACGCCGACGTGCTGGTGTTCGGCCACAGCCACATCCCGTGGGACACCACGGCGGGGCAGGGCCTGCGGTTGCTCAACCCCGGTTCGCCGACCGACCGGCGCCGCCGGCCCACCCACACCTGGATGACCGCCGAGATCGCCCACGGTCGGCTCGACGGGGTGACGCTGCACCACCTCGAAGGAACTCCGGCGTGAGCGGCCGGCTGACCGCGGACCTGGCGCGGCACGAACGCGAGATCGCCGCCCGGGGGCACGGGCGTGGCGGTTCCGTTCGGTGCACCACGCACCCTGACCCACGTCCCTACAACTGAGCGTGCGCCGGTGACTGCCTCGGCAGCCACCGGCGCACGCTCGCCGGGATCGTCAGCCTCGGCCCGGGTCACTCCCCCGGGCGCTGGAGTCGTCACGGTGCCCGGCATCGCGGCCGATGGCCGATCTCGCCGGCGCCCGCGTCCCGGACTCCACGGCCGGGACGTCGTCGGCACCGGGCACCTCGACGTGGTGCACGAGCGACGGGTCGCGCCGCGCCTTGACCAGGCTGGCCACGGTGGTGATCGCAAGGACCCCGACGATGACGCTGAGCGAGACCGCGATCCCGATCTCGGGCACGGGCACCGGCGCTCCGCCGTTGATGAACGGCAGCGAGTTCTCGTGCAGCGCGTGCAGCACCAGTTTGACGCCGATGAAGCCGAGGATGACCGCGAGCCCGTAGGACAGGTAGATCAGCTTCTCCAGCAGCCCGCCGAGCAGGAAGTACAGCTGCCGCAGGCCCATCAGCGCGAATGCGTTGGCGGTGAAGACGAGGTAGGCCTCCTGGGTGAGGCCGAAGATCGCCGGGATCGAGTCGAGCGCGAACAGCAGGTCGGTCGAGCCGATCGCGAACATCACGATGAGCATCGGGGTGACCCAGCGCCTGCCGTCGATCCGCACGAACGACTTCGCACCGTGGTACTCGTCGGTCACCGGCAGCACCCGGCGCAGCAGGCGCAGCGCCCGATTCTCCTTGAACTCCTCGTCGTGCTCGGTCCCCTGCTTGGCGAGATTGATCGCCGTGTAGACGAGGACCGCGGCGAACAGGTAGAACACCCAGCTGAACTGCTCGATGGCGGCGGCGCCGACGGCGATGAAGATGCCGCGCATGATCAGCGCGATCACGATGCCGACGAGCAGCACCCGGTGCTGGTGGATCGCGGGAACCTTGAACGTCGCCATGATGATCACGAAGACGAACAGGTTGTCCACCGACAACGAGTACTCGGTGATGTACCCGGCGAAGAACTCCCCGGCGTAGGTCCCGCCCGCGAACAACCAGATGCCGATACCGAACGCCACGGCCAGCGCGACGTAGAACAGCACCCAACGGGTCGCCTCGCGGATCGTCACCGCGTGCGGTTTGTGGTCGACCAGGAACAGGTCGGCCAGGATGATGGCGACGAGGCCGCCGATGGTGGCGAACCACAGCCAGGTGGGAACGGACATGTCCAGGGGCCTCCAGAGACTCTCGGGCAGCATGCAGCGGCCCCAGGTCTCTCCCGTCGGTGACGCTGACGCCGACCGACCGATGGCACCGGGTGCCCGTTCCGGTGAGGACCGGGCGCCGTGCTGACGGCGCCACCGCGAACGGGATACTCCCCTACGGTGCGGGCGCCAGTCTCCACCCTGCTCGTTCGGCTCCGCCAGCCGGGGTGACTGATCTCATCGGGGTAGGCGATGATCGACACCATGGTGCTCGAGATCGCCGACTTCGCCATCCGCCCCGGGACCGAGGACGACTTCGCCGCGGCCTACCGCTCGGCGCGCGAACTGCTCGCCGCGACCCCGGGCTTCCGCTCGGCGCGGATGACCCGCGGGATCGAGTCGCCGAGCCGGTTCGTGCTGCTCGTGGAGTGGGACAGCCTGGAGTCGCACACCGTCGACTTCCGCGAGTCCGACCGGTTCGGGCAGTGGCGGGCACTGATCGGGCCCTACTTCGACGGTGACCCGCGGGTGGAGCACTTCGGCGACATCCCGGCCCTCCCGGCACAGTGACCGACCGACCCGAACCCGCCCCTCCGCTGAGAACTGGCTGAGGCCGGCTGACGAGGTCCTCACCCGGCCTCGCATAACGTCGACATGTGCCCCGACTGCCCCGGTCGACCCCGGCCCGCGTGGTCGCCGCCGTGATCGTTCTCGCGCTCGTGGGCTGCGGCATCACGCTCGCCGGCCTCGGCGGCACCGACGAGGCGGCGTCGATCCGCACCGAGGAACAGCGCATCGAGGTCCGCGGCGGGCCCGGGGTCGCCGACCCGGTCAGTCTCGACACCACCCTCTACCTGCCCGCGACGACCCCGGCACCCGCCGTGCTGGTCGCGCACGGCTTCGGCGGCAGTAAGCGGTCCGTCGACGCGGACGCGCGCGAGCTGGCCGGACGCGGCTTCGTGGTGCTCGCCTGGTCGGCGCGCGGGTTCGGCACCAGCACGGGGCAGATCGCGCTGAACTCCCCCGACCACGAGGTCGCCGACGCCCGGGCGCTCGTCGACTGGCTGGGCACCCGGCCCGAGGTCACGCCGGACGGGCCCGGCGATCCGCGGGTCGGGATCACCGGCGGCTCCTACGGCGGGGCGATCTCGCTGCTGCTCGCGGGCCACGACCGCCGGGTCGACGCGCTGGCGCCGGTGATCACCTGGAACGACCTCGGTCAGGCGCTGTTCCCCAACGCCGCCGGCGCGCAGGCGGCGCCGGTCGACACCCCCGCCCACGGCACCTTCGGCCCGGACGGCGTGTTCAAGCGCGGCTGGGCCGGCGTCTTCTTCTCGGCCGGTGCCGGGGGCTCGGGAGCGGCCGGCGCCGGGCTGACCGGGGCCGACCCCGCCACGGCCCTGACCGGGGCGACCGGCGGCGACACAGCCGGTCAGGCCGACAGCGGTACGAGCGGCGGCGGTACGGCCGGCACGGCTGGACCGGGTGACGGCGGCACGGCGGGCGGCACGGCGGGCGGCACGGCGGGCGGCACGGCGGGCGGCACGGCGGGCGGCACGGCGGGCGGCACGGCGGGCGGCACGGGCAGGGCTGCCACGGGCAGGGCTGCCACGGGCCGGGGCCCTGCTCCGACAGATGCGGATCCGGCGGCGCGGCGCGGACCGGTGACCTGCGGCCGGTTCACCGCCGAGGTCTGCCGGGCCTACACCGAGGCCGCGACGACCGGGCGCCTGTCCCCCACCACGGCCGAGCTGCTGCGGCGCTCCTCCCCCGCCTCGGTGACCGACCGGATCACGGCCCCGACGCTGCTCGTCCAGGGCGAGCAGGACACCCTGTTCGGGCTCGACCAGTCCGACGCGAACGCCCGCCAGATCGCCGCGGCGGGCGGCACCGTGAAGACCGTCTGGTTCTCCGGCGGGCACGACGGCGGCGCCCCCGATGCCGCCGTCCGCGAGCAGATCGGCGACTGGTTCGACCACTACCTCGCCGGCCGGGGCGAAGCGCCCGGCACCGATTTCGCCTACGCCGTCGAGAGCGGTGTGCGGACGGGCGGGGACACCCCGACCGGGCGCACCGTCGTCGCCGACTCCTACCCGGGTCTGCCCGGGAGCCCACCGCTGACCTTCGAGCGGGTCGCCCTGAACGGCACGCCGCAGATTGCGGTCAACCCTGCCGGTGGCAACCCGGCGGCGATCACCGCGCTGCCCGGGGTCGGCGGTGCGCTGGGCAACCTGGGCAGCCGACTGTCGGCGTTCACCTCCGAGCTGCCCGGCCAGTCGGCCCAGTTCCGCAGCGAGCCGCTGACCGCGCCGGTGACCGTGGCGGGCGCACCCCGGGTGGACGTCACGGTCGCCCGCGTCCCCGGGCAGCCCGCCGCCGGTGAGGCCATCCTGTTCGGCAAGGTCTACGAGCTCGCTCCCGACGGCCGGCGCACGCTGCTCGGCAGCGCGGTCGCGCCGATGCGGGTCGCCGTGCCCGCGGACGGGACCCCGGCACAGGTCTCGGTGACCCTGCCCGGTGTCGTCGCGCCGATCCAGGCGGGGAACCGGCTGGTCGTGTCGATCAGCACGACCGACCAGGGCTACACCTCGGCCGTGCAGCCCGCGGTGTGGCGGATCGGCCTCGCCGGCGGCGAGGGCGCCGAGGTGGCCGTGCCCGTCGTCCCCGGCCGCGCCGTCACCGCCGGCACGGTGCCGCTCGGCCCGGTGATCGGGATCGGCGTCGTGCTGCTGGTCGCGCTGCTCGCCTGGGCGGCCGCGCGGGTGCTGAACCGGCGCGGCCGCGCGGCCGAGGGCACCGGGCCCGGCGATCCGGCCGCTCCGCTGGAGATCCGCGGGCTGGCCAAGACCTACAAGGGTGGCTTCGCCGCGGTCAAGGACGTCTCGTTCACCGTCCACCCCGGCATGGTGCTCGGGCTGCTGGGTCCCAACGGCGCCGGCAAGACCACCGTCCTGCGGATGCTGATGGGGCTCATCCAGCCGACCGCCGGAACGATCCGCGCGTTCGGCGAGCCCGTCGGGGCGGGGGCGCCGGTGCTGGCGCGGATCGGCGCGTTCGTCGAGGGGCCCGGCTTCCTGCCGCATCTGTCGGGGGCGGAGAACCTGCGGCTGTACTGGGCCGCGACCGGCCGCCCGGCCGCCGACGCGCACGTCGAGGAGGCCCTGGAGATCGCCGGGCTCGGCGCGTCGGTGCAGCGCCGCGTCGGTACCTACAGCCAGGGCATGCGGCAGCGGCTCGCGATCGCCCAGGCCATGCTCGGGCTGCCGGAGCTGCTCGTGCTCGACGAACCCACCAACGGGCTCGACCCGCCCCAGATCCACGCGATGCGCGAGGTGCTGCGCCGCTACGCCGCGAACGGGCGGACCGTGCTGGTCTCCAGCCATCTGCTCGCCGAGGTGGAGCAGACGTGCACGCACGTCGTCGTCATGCACCACGGCAAGGTCGTCGCCGACGGCACCGTGGACGACATCATCGCCGGCGGTGGGGCCGCCAGCTTCGGCGTCGACGCACCGGAACGCGCGGCCGAGGTGCTGGCCGCGCTGGACGGGGTGCGCGAGGTCGCCGTCGACGGAACCCTCGTGCACGCGGAGCTGAACGGCACCCCGCGTGCGTCGGCGGTGCAGGCGCTGGTGTCGGCCGGGGTCGCGGTGCAGTCGGCCGGGCCCCGGCGCCGGCTCGAGGACGCCTTCCTGCAGCTCGTCGGAGAGGACCTGGCGCCGTGAGCGGACCATCGATGAACGGCGGGAGCGCGGCGCGGGGCCACGCCGCCACCGCGGACGAGCCGTCGACCCGTCGTGGGCAGGTGCACGAGCTGCCCGCGACCGGGGCGCGGGCGCCCTACCGGCCCGGCCACACCCTGCCGGTGCGCGTCGAGCTGGTCCGCCAGCTCAAGCGCCGCCGCACGCAGGTGGCGTTCGCCCTGGTGGCGCTGCTGCCGGTGATCCTGTGGGCGGCGTTCAGCCTGGCCGACGACGGCCCGCCCGGCGGGTCGCTGAACCTGGTCGACCTGGCCAAGGGCAGCGCGACGAACTTCTCGGTGTTCGCCCTGTTCGCCTCGGCCGGCTTCCTGCTGGTCGTGGTCGTCGCGTTGTTCTTCGGCGACACCGTGGCCGCGGAGGCGTCCTGGTCGAGCCTGCGCTACCTGCTCGCCGCGCCGATCCCGCGGGCCCGGTTGCTGCGGCAGAAGGCGATCGTGGCGGGGCTGCTCTCGCTGACCGCGCTGCTGCTGCTGCCGGCCGTCTCGCTGATCGTGGGCAGCCTGGCCTACGGGACGGGCGATCTGGTCAGCCCGACCGGCGAGGCCCTCGGGTTCGCCACCGCGACCGGCCGGGTGCTGCTCGGCGCGCTCTACATCGCGGTGCACCTGAGCTGGGTGGCCGGCCTGGCGGTGCTGCTGTCGGTGAGCACCGACGCGCCGCTGGGGGCCGTCGGCGGGGCGGTGATGGCCTCGATCGTCTCGCAGATCCTCGACCAGATCACCGCCCTGGAGGACCTGCGCAACTACCTCCCGACGCACTACGGCAACGCCTGGTCGGCCCTGCTGGCCGAGCAGGTGGACTGGGGCGACATGACCCGCGGCGTCTTCTCCGCCGTCTGTTACGCGACGGCGTTCGGCGCCCTGGCGGTCTGGCGCTTCAGCCGCAAGGACGTCACCTCATGACCCACCCGCC
>NZ_JAAXKZ010000179.1 GCF_012911875.1 Pseudonocardia bannensis
AGGCATCGGTCCAGCACTTCTGCGCGCCTGACAGCCCTCGCGGCTTGCTTGAGCCGGGTGCGAGGAAACTTGCACGCCCGGTTCTGAGGGGGCCCCGGCGCAGTGATGCGCCGGGGCTACCCGACCCAGTGGCAGTTCAGCGTGTTCCGAATGGTCGGTGCCGGGTCGCATACTCGGCGCTGTGTCCAAGCTGGTCCTTCCGCCATGGGTCGTGCCGCCGCTGCACGCCGTGGAGGAGTGCGATCGGGTGGCACGGCGATCGTTGGAGCTGCCGCGGTACCGGGCAACGACGCGGGACGCCCGAGTGTCGTCGGCGCTGGTGTGGTTGACGCTGGGTGAGGTGTCGCCGCTGACGCGCCGCTTCGATGGCGGCACGTGGGACCCGCCGAACGCAGTGCCGAACGATCCCACGGCGACGTGGTGCAGCTCGGTCACGTACGAGATGGCGCGCTCGGAGAGCTGGGTCGCGCTCTCGCGTGCTGGTTCGGAGATTCGGCGACAGTGGCGGGCGATCTTGTCGAGGATCTGGCCGGCGGTGGCGGTCCAGAGGAACGGGTGCGGGTCGGTGTTCCACAGGTGATCCACCGTTCCAGCGCCTGGCACAGCTGCTCGACCGAGCAGAACACGCCCCGGTCGAGTTATCGGCGCCGCAGTTCGGCGAACCACCGCTCGACCTCGTTGAGCCAGGACGAGTAGGTGGGGGTGAAGTGCAGGTGGAACCGGGGGTGGGCGAGCAGCACCGATGGATCGCGGGAGCCTTGGGGACCGACAAGTTGTCGCAGATCAGGTGCGCCTGCAGGGCGGGGTCTGTCTCGTGGTCGACCCGGTCGAGGAAGTCGCGGAACTCCACGGCGCGATGCCGGGAGGCCAGCGTGCTGATCACCTTCCCGGTGGCGACATCCAGCGCCGCGAACAGGGCGATCGTGCCGTGCCGGACGTCGTCGAAGCTGCGCCGCTCGGGCGTGCCGGGCGTCATCGGGGCCACCGGGGCGACCCGCTCGATCGCCTGGATCCCCGGCTTCTCGTCCACCGACAGCACCAGCGCCCCCTCCGGGGGATCCAGGTACAACCCGACCACGTCGTGGACCTTGACCACCAGGTGCGGGTCGGCGGTGACGCCCTCGATCTGGATGACGTCAACGGCCGCCCCGATGGGAATCACCACGCCCTGGCGAGGGCACGGGCCGTCCATTCCTCCCCGCCGATGCGCACCGTTCCGGTCCGCTCCGTGACCTCGTCGACGACATAGGCAGTCCGCCCGCACAGCGCGTCCACCCCGAACCGCTCCAGGGATGGCCGGAGCATGTGCCGCGCGGCGATGGGCCGAAGAACCACGATGCCGGCAGCTGCGGCGATGGCGAACACCAGCAGCTGCAGGGGAACCGGCAGCCCGATCGCGGCGGCGCCCGAGGTGATCAGAGCGGCGGCGCCGAGCAGCCCCAGCGCGGCGGTCAAGGTGAAGACCTCAGCGACGCCCAACGCTACTGCGGTGATCAACCAAATGACCCATACAGCCATGCGTCGGCCCTCCTGAACGGCCGAGTCGAGGTTTCGGCCACGGCGTCAATGGATCTGTCGCCCCGCCCGTCGCTTGATCGCCGCATAGGCGGCCGTCGCGACGAACAGCACCGCGCCGACGATCGTCAGCCAGAACAACCCTTCGATGACCGCACCCAGAATCGCCAGCACGAGCCACGCCAGCAGCAATACGACAATCATGCCCAGCATCAGCACATTCCTTTCGGAGAACACTCAGTCGGGCTCTTACGAGCGCCGCCATCTCAACAGGCCCTGCAGGAAAGGCGAGGTTTGCCGCGCTCTCGCCGCGTTGGTGCGGTCGCGGCCTCCCCCCGCCCGCGAGGCACTCACCATCCACGGCACGATCAGCGCCGCGGTGAGGATCCCCAACCCCACGACACCCAGCTCGAGGGCGAGCGAATGCAGGACAACTAACGTGAGCAGTGCGAGGATCAGCAGGCCCGCATGACCGCGCGACAGCGGGAACCGCCGGCGGAACGATGCCGGTAGAGGTGCCTGGGTGAACGTCGCGGCGAGCGCGGGGTCCTTCTCATCCAGTTCGTTCTCGATCCTGGCCAGGATCTGCTGTTCACGGCGCGAGAGCGACATGCCGACCTCCAGTCATTCGGATCTCCGTGCTTGCCTGATCCCCGCATCGACGTCCCTGGACGCGTCGTTCACGCGCCGGTCCGTGGTCACCGACGCGGCGGATGATCGGTGGAGGTGCGTGTGCACGCCATGGGAGCTCGCCCGGGCAGTCGGCAAGAGCGCCTCAGCCGCCTGCAGACCGCGTTGTGGGTCGATGAAGCTGAGCAGCCGGTGGATCGCCTCCGGGTCATCGTCGAGCTCGGCTCCCACTGGCGGTGCGGCCGGGCCGTCGCACTCACCGGTTGCCCATCGCACGACCTCCGGGGCCGTGGGCACGAGGAGCAACGGGGTGGCCCCGGGGCCGGCGTAGTAGCTCAGGGGCGCGTTAGCCGTGCGGTGGGACAACGACCAGCCGTGCGCCGGGCCCCATCTCAACGTGCGGCCCGCGAGCTCGGGGCAGCCGGGGCAGTGCAGGAAGGTGAGCCGGATGTCGATGGGGTCGACGATGCGGACCTCCGCGGAGACCTGCACGACGTCCGAGAGCACCTCGCTGACCAGACGGAGCCCCCGCCGCTCGGCCTCGGAGATCACGTGCAGCCGGTAGCCGTTCACCGCGGCGACGGCGTCCACGCCGAGCGCGGCCACCAGGGCATCGTTGTTCATCCCACCCCTCCCGAGGGTTTGACTTGGAATGAACGGCGGAGTGGCGTCGCGATCTGGGTTCTCGCGGTCAGCGGCGACCCCACACCGGCAACCTCCGCGGTGAATGACCAACTCGCCGGGCGCCGGCCGACTCGCGTCGCTGCGAGAACGCCCGAAGGAGCGAGTCGATCCGTCATCAGCACCGCGACTCCTTCTGCCACCCTCAGCCAGTAGTCCCTGCGATCAGGCTGTCGGGCCTCGCCCTGGGTGGCTATCGGGTCCAGCACCCAACTCCGCGTCCTGCGACGTGTAGACAAGCTGCGGCCCGGCCCAAGAGCAGGCGCGATGTGGGGCCCAGCAACCATGGACAGACCGACACCGTGCGGTGACGCTGTCGGCATGTCAGGGATCGTCGACCAACGTCCGCAACGAGCTCGGGGCGATAAGCGGGCGGGCAAGACCCCGGCGTCGGCGTTGTTCTGGCGGCTGTTCCTGCTCAACGCCCTGGTGTTCGTCGCCGGAGCAGTGGTGCTCATGTTCTCGCCGGCCACCGTGTCGACGCCGGTCGCGGCCGCGGAGGTCACCGTCCTGACCTTGGGATTGGCCCTGATGCTGGCGGTGAACGCGGTGCTGCTCCGGACCAGCCTGCGGCCGCTGGACGGGCTTACTGCCCTCATGGAGCGCGTGGACCTGTTGCGCCCCGGGGAACGTCTCGCGGTCCGCGGCAACGGGGACGTCACGCACCTGGTCCGCACGTTCAACGACATGCTCGACCGGCTCGAGACCGAGCGCGGCGCGAGCAGCGCGCAGGCTCTCGCCGCCCAGGAAGGCGAGCGGCAACGGATCGCCCAGGAGCTGCACGACGAGATCGGGCAGAGCCTCACCGCTGTACTCCTGGGCCTGAAGCGGACCGTCGACCGCGCACCAGACGACCTGCGCGCCGAGCTCCGGACCGTCCAGGAGCTCATCCGCGCCAGCCTGGACGAGGTGCGGCAGGTGGCCCGACGGCTCCGCCCCGGGGTGTTGGAGGACCTGGGTCTGCTCAGCGCCATGAACGCGTTGGCCACCGACTTCTCGCAGGCGAGCGAGGTACCGATCACACGCCGGCTCGATCAACGGCTGCCGGCACTGGGGAGGGATGCCGAGTTGGTGCTCTACCGGATCGCACAGGAGAGCCTGACCAACATCGCGCGACACGCGTGCGCCTCGCGGGCCGAACTGGCGCTGACCCGCGAGCGGGATGGCGTGGTCATGCGCATCACCGACGACGGCAGGGGACTCAATGGGTCGGCCGAGGGCGCCGGCATCCGGGGGATGCGGGAGCGCGCCATCCTCATCGGCGCCCACCTCACCCTCGGCCCGACGTCTGCGGGCGGCACCGAGGTGCGCCTGGTCGTCCCGGTCGAAGCGGAACGGGGGTAGGCGGAGATGGAACCCGGCAAGACACGCATCCTGCTGGCCGACGATCACGCGCTCGTGCGCGGCGGTCTGCGGCTGATCCTGGACGGCGAACCGGACCTCGTTGTGGTCGCCGAGGCCGGCGACGGCGCGGAAGCCGTCGAGCTCTCCACACGCGGCGACGTCGACCTGGCGATTCTCGACATCGCCATGCCGCGGATGACCGGGCTGCAGGCGGCCCGGGAGATGTCCCGACGGGCACCCACGGTGCGCATCCTCATGCTGTCCATGTACGACAACGAGCAGTACTTCTTCGAAGCGCTCAAAGCCGGCGCCTCGGGCTACGTGCTCAAGTCGGTCGCCGACCGCGACCTGGTCGAGGCCTGCCGCGCCGCGATGCGCGGCGAACCCTTCCTCTACGCCGGCGCCGTCACCGCCCTCATCCGGGACTACCTACAGCGCAACCGGCACAACGACCGCATCCCCGACAGCATCCTTACCCCCCGCGAGGAGGAGATCGTCAAGCTGATCGCCGAAGGTCGCTCCTCCAAGGAGATCGCCAACACCCTGGTCATCAGCGCCAAGACCGTCGACCGGCACCGAGCCAACATCCTGCAGAAACTCGGCATGCGCGACCGCCTCGAGCTGACCAGATTCGCCATCCGCGCCGGACTCGTTGAGCCCTGACAAACCCGCGGCGTCTGGCGGCGCCGGTGTCGGCGTGGAGGTGGCGGGCCGGCACCTGCTCGCGGTGATCGACCAGCACACCCGAGTCGTGCTCGGGCAGGTCACCGTCGAAGCGACGATGGCCGGCAGAGCGGGTGAGATCAATCAGTTCACCCCGCTGCTGGACATCCTGACCGGCGTCGACCTCGCCGGCGTGGTGATCACCGCCGACGCGCCCGCGATCAGCACCCAAGCCCTGAAGAAGATCAGTACACACGTCCGCCGTTGGCGGCTGCACCGCTAGATCTACCACTCCTTCGGCGAGGTAGCCCGCACGATCAACCCGGTCGTCGCGGGCTGGATGCAGTACTACGGGCGGTTCTACCCGTCAGCGCTGTATCGCCTCCTGGCCCGCATCAATGCCTACCTGGTGCGCTGGATCCGCAACAGGTACCGACGCTACGACGCGACCCGCGCCGCCCGCCGCGAGCTCGCGGAGATCACCCACGGGTATCCCCGCCTGTTCCGGCACTGGCGCTGGGTCACGACCGCCTTCTGAGCAGGATGACAAGAGCCCAGTGACCGGAGACGGTCACGCCGGGATCTGTGGGAGCCGGAGGGTGAAACTCCCTCCGGCCGCCCGACCCTGGGCGCGGGCAGGGCTCCGCGATCGGGACTCTCGTCGACCGCGCCACCCGCTACACGATGTTGATCCACCTTCCGGCCTGGTGGAAGGCCCCGCAGTTCCGCGACGCCTTCCTTGCCGGCACCGCCGAGATCCCACCGCATCTGCGCGCGGCCTTGACCTGGGATCAGGGCAGTGAGATGGCGTTGCACGCCGAGATCGCCGCCCGGGCCGGTTTCGAAAGCTACTTCTGCGACCCGCACTCGCCCTGGCAGCGCGGCACCAACCAGAACACCAACGGCCTGCTGCGCCGGTACTTCCCGAAGGGCTCTAACCTCTCAGTTCACACTCTGGACCACCTGAAGGCCGTGGCCCGGCAGCTCAACAACCGGCCACGGATGGTCCTCGGGGACCTGGCACCCGCCCAGGCCATGAGAGGATCACTCACGTCACCGATCACTCACTGATTCGCGACCACCAGGAGAAACTGCCTGCGCGCTTTTCCGGCTGTGGCTGCACACGGCAACCAGGCGGCTGTGTGAGGAGTACCCGCCCCAGCAGATTCGGACGGGTGCCGCGATGCCCCTATCCTCGATGTAGCGCAGCGAGGACGGAGTGCGCGTGCAGCGAGATCTTCGCGTATCGGACGCCGAACGACAGGCCGTCGTGCGACGCCTGGAACGGGCGTTACGGGACGGACGACTCACGATCATCGAGTTCGACGAGCGAGTGCAGGGCGTCTACGCCGCGCGCGTCCGCAGCGAGCTGGAGGTGCTGACCGAGGACCTACCGCCCGACCTGTGGTGACCTTTACCGCACTACCGCGTCACCGTCGGTCCGCTCTGGCGTTCCGTTGGCTGTGTCTACCGGAACGTCCACCGGAACGTGCGGTGGGGCGGGCGCACCCTCCGGGGTGGCTGTCGGCGGTATTGAGGGGGTCGGCGTGGTCGCGGGCGCAGTGGCCGGCGCGTTGGTCGAGTGCTCGAAGAATCGCATCACTTCGACCGGCAGTGGCATCACCAGCGTGCTGTTCTGGTCCGACGCCACCTCGCTGACGGTCTGCAGTAACCGCAGCTGCATTGCTCCCGACGGGTTTCCCATCACCCGCGCTGCGTCGGCAAGCCTGGCCGAGGCCTGGTACTCGCCGTCTGCGGCGATCACGCGGGCGCGACGGTCCCGCTCGGCCTCGGCCTGGTGGGCCATCGCGCGGCGCATGCCCTCCGGAAGGGCGATGTCCTTGATCTCGACCCGGTCGACGCTGATGCCCCAGTCGTCGGTCGGGGTATCGATGACCGCGCGCAGCTCGGCGTTGACCCGTTCGCGGTCGGACAGCATCGTGTCGAGGTCCGCACGGCCGATCACCGATCGCAGGGAGGTCCGTGCGACTTGCGAGATGGCGCCGAGGTAGTTCTCGACTTTCACCACCGCCCTGACGGGGTCGGTGACGCGGAAGTACACGACCGCGTCGACGTTGACCGTCACGTTGTCCTTGGTGATTGCGCCCTGGGGCGGGACGTCGAGCACGATGGTCTGGACCGGCACCCTCACCATCCGGTCGGCGACCGGCACCAACAGCCGTAGACCTGGCTGGCGGACCTGGGGCAACAGCCGCCCGAAGCGCAGGACCACGCCCCGCTGGTACTGCTGCACCATCCGGACGCTGGTGGCGACCAGCAGCGCCACCAGGGCGATGACCACGATCAGAACCGTCGTGAGCATTAGATCCCACATCCTTCGATTCGACGATGACCCGACCGTCCGGGCCGACTCAGCCCGACTGGTTCTTCTCGATCGCAGCAAGCAGCAGCCACGGGACCATGACTAGCGTGGTGACGAGGCCGAGGACGGCCCACCACGACGCCGAGACCAGCGCGCCGGCCAGCACGAGGACGGACAACACGACGAACAGCAGGAATGTCGACCGGGCGGACAACGGCCACCACCCCGGCATCGTCCGCGATCTGCGGTGGCTCATCTCATGAGCAAGGTGGGGGTCGGTGGTGACGAGACCGTCCTCGATGCCGGCGAGAACCTGCCGCTCCCAGGGAGTCAGGCCGTCGCGGCCGTGCGGGTCGGGCTGGGACGAGGTCGGCATCTGTGTGACCTTTCGGGCAGCGACGAGGTGATGCCGACCAGCCTTCCCGGCGCGCCCTATCTGCAGCGTAGGCTCCATACGGCCGATCGGCCAGTCCTGGTCGGCGCCCGATCAGCCGTGCCCTTCGTCGGCCTCGTAGACGTCGGGCACCCCGTCGGCGTCGGTGTCGCGTTCCTCCTCGGCGCAGATCCGCCGGTAGTGCCGGTTCCGCGCGCGCAGGACGATGGTCGCGAGCATCGCCGACAGGAGCGAGCCGGTCAGGACACCGATCTTGACGTGCTCGTCGCGTTCGCTGCCGGCGCCGAACGCCAGCTCGCCGATCAGCAGCGACACCGTGAAGCCGATCCCGCCGAGCATCGCCACGCCGAGAACGTCCCACCAACTGACGCCTTCGGCGAACCGGGCGCCGGTGAACTTCTGCACGAGCCATGTCGAGCCGAACACGCCGACGGTCTTGCCGACCACCAGGCCGACGATGATCCCGAGGGTCACCGAGTCGGTGAACGCTGCCCCGAGCCCGCCGGCACCCCCGATCGACACGCCGGCGGAGAAGAACGCGAACAGCGGCACCGCCACGCCGGCCGACAGTGGCCGGATGCGGTGCTCGAAGTGCTCGGCCAGACCGGGGCCGGGGCCTTCGGCGCGGCGGATCACCGGGACGGTGAACGCGAGCAGCACCCCGGCGACGGTGGCGTGCACGCCGGACTCGTGCACCAGTGCCCAGGTGATCACCGCGAGCGGCAGCAGCAGCCACCACGCCCGCACCCGGCGCTGCACGAGCAGCGCGAACAACCCGAGGGGGATCAGGGCCAGCAGGAGCGGCACCGGCTGGAGGGATCTGGTGTAGAAGACGGCGATGATCGTGATCGCGAGTAGGTCGTCGACCACGGCCAGGGTGAGCAGGAAGGTGCGCAGCGCCGCGGGCAGGTGGGTGCTGATGATTGCCAGGACGGCGAGGGCGAACGCGATGTCGGTGGCGGTCGGGATCGCCCAACCCACCAAGGCCTCGCGCCCGGCGGGGGCGTTGATCACGACGTAGAGCAGCGCCGGTAGGGCCATCCCGCCGACGGCCGCGACGACGGGCAGCGTCGCGCGCCGGGGGTCGCGCAGGTCCCCCGCCACGAACTCCCGTTTCACCTCGAGCCCGGCGACGAAGAAGAAGATCGCGAGCAGCCCGTCGGACGCCCACTGCGCGAGAGTCAGGTCCAGGTGCCACGCCACCGGGCCGACCCGCAGCCCGCTCAGCTCCCGGTACACATCGCCCCAGGGCGAGTTCGCCCAGATCAGCGCGGCGGCCGCGGCGGCGACGAGCAGGACCCCGCCGACGGTCTCCGTCCGGAGGATGTCGCCGATGCGGCGGACCTCGGGCCAGCTCCCGCGGCCGAGCAACGAGGCTGGTGTCCCCACGGGGCTCCTTCGGGAGGCGTCGACGAACCGACCGCCGACCAGACTTCCCGGCACACCGGTGTCGACCCTACCCGAGCTGGGGGTCCGTCGGCATGTCCTGAGCGCCGCGCCCCGTTGGTGCGGGTGCGGTCCGCCCCGGCGCCAAGGCGATCCAGCAGCCGGCACCCACCCATTCGACATCAAAGCCTTTGCCCAGTCTCAGTAGCTGTTTGACAGTCCTGTCTCAGGACATGGTTGACACTCGGCCTAGGAAACATGGGTCGTGCGGGGTCGGTGGGCCTTGATGCTGCGGACCGGCTGGTTGGTGGTCCGGG